>NZ_JBFUIH010000002.1:0-211991 GCF_056401975.1 Pseudomonas sp. P4_C8
TCTCAGTTCAAACATCTTTGGGTTTTTAAGAAACCCTAAACTTGGCTCAGCAATCGTTGGTTACATCTTTGATTTCTCGCGGAGTAACTTGTGATGCTGATAATCTTGTTGACTATCAGTCTGACTCCACAAGCACCCACACGAATTGCTTGATTCAGTTGTTAAAGAGCGGTTGGTTAAGATCTTTCGTCTCAACCGAGGCGCGCATTCTACAGCAGCCTCTGTTGCTGTCAAGCGGTTATTTTCAGAAGYTTTCAAAGTTTCCTTTGTAACTTCAACCACTTGCGCTTTCGATCTCTCGTCAGCGGGAGGCGAATTCTACAGCGTTACACGCTGCTGTCAACACCTCTTTTTCAACTCCTTTCGGGCTTCGATGAACYGAAGCCGCTTGCTGCCGAAAACTGCGTAACTCTTTGTTTACCAAGGAGTTTTCCGTTTCGACTGCGCCGGAAGTGGGGCGAATTATAGACACCCAGAATCTGCCGTCAACCTTTAATTACGCCTTTCGTACAGACGGTGCCTTTTTAGCCACTAAACGCGGGATTCGACGGGTAACTACCGGTATACGCAGCACTAATAGCAACACCCCTATAGAGGCATACACCACCCACTCCTTCAGGTCGGCACGGACGATCCACAACATATGCAGCAACCCAAGCCCGAGAATCACATAGACCAGGCGATGCAGCTTCTTCCAGCGAGCGCCCAAACGCCGCTGACTGTAGCGATTGGAGGTCACCGCCAACGCCAGCAAAAACAAGAATCCCAATGTACCGACAATAATGTACGGCCGTTTGCGCAACTCAACACCCAGTTGCGACCAGTCGAACCCAAGGATGAACGCCGTATAGCCGCTTAAATGCAAAACCACATACGCGAAGCACCACAAACCGATCTGTCTTCGCACCGCAATCCACCCCGCCCACCCGGTGAGTTTTTGCAGGGGCGTCAAGCTGAGGGCAATGAGTAGCAGAACAAGCGTACCCAACCCCAACCGGTCAACCAGCACCTTGCCCGGATCAGGCCCCAGCACATCCGCCCACGCCTGATACAACCAGAGTAGCGGCCACACCGCTGCCGCAATGAAGACGCCAATACGCCAAACCGGAAAACGCATCAGTAGTTCTTCCGCAAATCGAGCCCTGTATATAGAGAGGCGACTTCATCCGCGTAGCCGTTGAACATCTGCGTGTCCCGCACATTCGGCTTGAACAGACCACTGGGCAGACGACGCTCCCGCGCCTGAGTCCAGCGCGGGTGATCAACCATGGGATTCACATTTGCGTAAAAACCATACTCATCCGCAGCAATGCTCTGCCATGTCGTTTTCGGCTGCTCGCTGACCAGACTGATACGCACAATGGATTTGATGCTCTTGAAGCCGTACTTCCAGGGCACCACCAGGCGTAGCGGCGCTCCATTCTGATTAGGCAGTTCACGCCCGTACATGCCTACCGCAAGAATCGCCAGCGGGTTCATCGCTTCATCCAGACGCAGCCCTTCTACATATGGCCAGTCAATCAAGGCAAAGCCTGACCGCTGCCCCGGCATACTCTTGGGATCTTCCAGGGTTTCGAAACGAATGTACTTCGCCTTTGAGGTCGGCTCGACTTGCTTGAGCAAGGCCGAGATGGGGAACCCGATCCACGGAATGACCATCGACCACGCTTCAACACAGCGAAGACGATAGATCCGCTCCTCTAACTGGTAAGGCTTCATGAAGTCTTCCAGCGTATACCGCCCCGGCCTGCCCACCTCTCCATCCACCACCACGCTCCACGGCTCAGTCTTTAACGCCCCCGCATTGGCAGCAGGGTCGCCTTTATCAGTACCGAACTCATAGAAGTTGTTGTAGTAGGTCGCATCTTTGAAGGGCGTAATCGCTTCGTCCTTGACGGCGACCGCACCCCATTTAGTAGAAGGAAGCTTTTCGGCAAACCAGGAAGGCGCCTTGCCAGGCTCGACATCCGCATAGCGCGAAGCCTCCTCGGCACTCGCCCAGCGCGGCAAGCTACTGAAAGCCAAACCTGCAACGGCGGCACCGAGAACATTACGACGAGATAGATAGAAAGATTCAGGCGTGACGTCCGACTCATGGCAGTCAGACGCTTTGGGTACTTTGATCAGCATGGCAACTCCGCAGCTTTGGAGAACAGATGCACCAATAGACTGCGGAGTATGGGGGAAATTACATCACTCGGCGTTTTTGTGCCGACGAAGGCGCAACAGGTATTGCACCGGGCCGGAGGCCGCGTAAGCGAGGAAAACCAGCAACAGAATGCGTGGCGGATCGCTGAAGACCACAGCAAACACCAGCACCACCGCAAGGATCGCCACAAAAGGTACGCGCCCTTTCAAGTCCAGCTCCTTGAAGCTGTTGTACTTGATGTTGCTGACCATCAGCATGCCGGCAGCCGCAACCATCAGCGCAACCAGGAAGGACATCTTTGATCCCTGAATGCCGTAGTCGCTGAACGCCCAGACAATCCCGGCAACCACACCCGCCGCCGCCGGACTGGCCAGGCCGATGAAGTAGCGCTTGTCCGCGGTGCCGACCTGAGTGTTGAAGCGCGCCAGACGCAACGCCGCACCCGCCACATAAATGAAGGCAACCATCCAGCCGACCTTGCCCATATCACCCAAGGCCCAGCCAAACGCCAGCAATGCCGGCGCAACACCAAAGGCGACCATGTCCGACAGCGAGTCGTACTCGGCACCAAAAGCGCTCTGGGTATTGGTCATGCGCGCCACGCGGCCATCGAGACCGTCGAGTACCATCGCGACGAAAATCGCGATCGCGGCGAAAGCAAAGTACTTGCTCGCATTGACCGAATCACCGGCACTCAACGCCGCCTGGGCGCTCATCGAGTTGATGATGGAGTAGAACCCTGCGAACAGGTTCGCAGTGGTGAACAGATTCGGCAGAAGATAGATACCACGATGCCGGACTTTGCGACCTTCAGCGTCATGCCCTTCTTCGATGTGCTCATCGATGGGCAGCAGGCTTTCGGCGTCAGAAGCCTGGTTTGGCTCTTCGGGGCGTTCGCTCATGGACATTACCTTGCAACAGGATGGAAAGTTTTCGACAGGTGTCTGGGACGACGGTTCGGCCACAAACGATGCAGCTTTATACCAGAAGCGGCGATCCAAACGAAAAAACGCGGCCTAGGCCGCGTTTTCCGTACAAGGGCGTGACTTAGTTTTTGGCTTTGTCGACGATCTTGTTGGCACCGATCCACGGCATCATGGAGCGCAGTTGCTCGCCGATGATCTCGATACCGTGAGCGGCGTTGTTACGACGCTTGGCGGTCATCGAAGGATAGCCGGTTGCGCCTTCGCTGATGAACATCTTGGCGTATTCGCCGTCCTGAATACGTTTCAGGGCGTTGCGCATGGCCTGACGGGACTCGGCGTTGATCACTTCCGGACCGGTCACGTACTCGCCGTACTCAGCGTTGTTGGAGATCGAGTAGTTCATGTTGGCGATACCGCCTTCGTACATGAGGTCAACGATCAGTTTCAGTTCGTGCAGGCACTCGAAGTAGGCCATTTCCGGCGCGTAGCCAGCTTCAACCAGGGTTTCGAAACCGGCTTTAACCAGTTCAACAGTACCGCCACACAGAACGGCTTGTTCGCCGAACAGGTCGGTTTCAGTCTCGTCCTTGAAGGTGGTTTCGATGATGCCGGTACGACCGCCACCAACGCCAGCAGCGTAGGACAGCGCAACGTTCTTGGCGTTGCCCGAAGCGTCCTGATAGATAGCGATCAGGTCAGGGATGCCGCCGCCTTTGACGAACTCGGAACGCACGGTGTGGCCCGGTGCTTTCGGCGCGATCATGATCACGTCGAGGTCAGCGCGCGGAACAACCTGGTTGTAGTGAATCGCGAAGCCGTGGGAGAAGGCCAGGGTGGCGCCTTTCTTGATGTTCGGCTCGATTTCGTTCTTGTACAGGGCAGACTGGAACTCGTCCGGGGTCAGGATCATGACCAGGTCGGCAGCCGCAACAGCGGAAGCAACGTCGGTCACTTTCAGGCCGTGAGCTTCGGCTTTGGCAACAGTGGCCGAACCTTTACGCAGACCAACAGTCACGTCAACGCCGGAATCTTTCAGGTTGCACGCTTGAGCGTGGCCCTGGGAACCGTAACCGATAATGGCAACTTTCTTGCCCTGGATGATGGACAGGTCGCAGTCTTTTTCGTAATAAACTTTCATGAAATTCCCCTATATATCCAGGCCGTTCAGGCCATTCGCTAATTTGGTTTAGATGCTGAGTACTTTGTCGCCGCGGGCAATACCGGTTACGCCGCTACGGACGGTTTCCAGAATCGATGCAGTGCCAATGGACTGAATGAAGCTGTCGAGCTTGTCGCTGGTACCGGTCAATTGAACGGTATACACGCTGGCGCTGACATCGACGATCTGTCCACGGTAAATATCGGTAGTGCGCTTGATCTCGGCACGCTGGGCGCCGGTAGCCTTGACCTTGACCAGCATCAGTTCGCGCTCGATGTGAGCACTCTCCGAAAGGTCGACCAGTTTGACCACTTCGATCAGCTTGTTCAGGTTCTTGGTGATCTGCTCGATGACTTCATCGTGGCCGACGGTGGTCAGCGTCAGACGCGACAGAGTCGGGTCTTCGGTGGGTGCCACGGTCAGGCTTTCGATGTTGTAGTTGCGCTGCGAGAACAGGCCGACTACACGAGACAGAGCGCCCGGTTCGTTTTCCAGAAGCAAGGAAATAATGTGTCGCATGATTAAGTACGCTCCGTCTTGCTCAGCCACATATCGCGCATGGAGCCGTCTTTGATCTGCATCGGGTAGACGTGCTCGCTGGTGTCGACCGAAACGTCGATGATCACCAGACGATCCTTCATGGCGAACGCCTCTTCCATCTTCGTCTTCAAATCTTTCGATTCGGTGATACGCATGCCGACGTGGCCATAGGCCTCCGCCAGCTTGACGAAGTCAGGCAGCGACTCCATGTAGGAGTGCGAGTGTCGGCTGCCGTAACTCATGTCTTGCCACTGGCGAACCATACCCAGAACGCCGTTGTTCAGGATCACGATTTTGACCGGCAAGCCATATTGCAGACAGGTGGACAGTTCCTGAATGTTCATCTGGATACTGCCCTCGCCCGTCACACAGGCGACATCCGCATCCGGGAAGCTCAACTTGATGCCCATGGCCGCCGGGAAACCGAAGCCCATGGTGCCCAATCCACCGGAGTTGATCCAGCGGTTCGGCTTGTTGAACTTGTAGTACTGCGCCGCGAACATTTGGTGCTGACCCACGTCGGAGGCCACAAAGGCATCGCCATTGGTGACTTCGCACAGGGTTTCGATCACGGTCTGCGGCTTGATGACGCTGCCGTCGCCCTTGTCGTAAGGGAACAGGCCACGATCACCGCGCCATTCGTCGACCTGCTTCCACCAGCTGGCAACGGACTCCTTGTTCGGGGTCTCACCGATTTCCTTGAGGATCGCGACCATTTCGGTCAAGACGCTCTCGACCGGGCCGACGATAGGCACGTCTGCCTTGATGGTCTTGGAAATCGAAGCCGGGTCGATGTCGATGTGGATGATCTTGGCATTCGGGCAGAACTTGGCTGGGCCGTTGATCACGCGGTCATCGAAGCGGGCGCCGACTGCAAGGATCACGTCCGCATGGTGCATCGCCAGGTTGGCGGTGTAGCTGCCGTGCATGCCGAGCATGCCGATGAACTGACGGTCGGTGCCAGGGTAGGCACCCAGTCCCATCAGGGTATTGGTCACTGGCAGGTTGAGCATCTTCGCCAATTCGGTCAGCGGCGCGGAGCCACCACCCAGAACCACACCGCCGCCGGCGTACATCACTGGACGCTTGGCCGCCAGGAGCATTTCTGCCGCCTTGCGGATTTGCCCGGAGTGACCGCGAACGGCCGGGCTGTAGGAACGCAGCTTGGCTTTCTTTGGGAAGATGTATTCGAACTTCTCGGCCGGGTTGGTCATGTCTTTCGGAATATCGACAACGACCGGGCCCGGACGACCGGATTGCGCCAGGTAGAACGCTTTCTTCATGACTTCCGGGATTTCCGATGCGTGCTTGATCATGAAGCTGTGCTTCACGATCGGCCGGGAGATACCGATCATGTCGGTTTCCTGGAACGCATCAGTGCCCACCATGCTGCTAGGCACCTGGCCGGAAATGACCACCATCGGAATGGAGTCCATGTAGGCCGTGGCAATACCGGTGATGGCGTTGGTTGCGCCCGGGCCGGAAGTCACCAGTACCACGCCGGCTTTACCGGTGGCACGGGCATAACCGTCAGCCATATGGGTCGCAGCCTGCTCGTGACGAACCAGGATGTGGGTCACTTCCGGTTCTTTGAACAGGGCATCGTAGACATGAAGAAGAGCACCACCCGGGTACCCGTAGATATATTTGACGCCTTCGTCACGCAAGAAGCGGACGAGCATCTCACCGCCAGATAAAAGCTCCACGTTGTTCACCTCTAAAACGCCAGAATACCGCCCACAAAAACGGGGACGGGTCTTAATAGGTTTACTTCTCAGCAGAGCATGAGCGACGGTGGTCGCCGACTACGTCAGCACTGACTGAGCAAGTATTGGGATCGTCCCAAGTGTTGCGGGCCTTTCCCACCCAGCGCGAGGTAACGCGTTGCGGGTGTAACAAGTCGGCGCGGATGTGCGCCTCATGATCTGCTGAGTGGGTCTGCTTCTGGCAGTCCCTCTACAGCGGACTTTGGATTCTTCTGTTTCGTCCTCTGCAAGTCAAGTCGTCAATGTGCTTTATTGAAGTAAGCACATGAGAAAGCAAGAAAAAATCGCCAAACAACGACTGTGTTAGCTTCGATTGCGCAACTCAAGACTAGGAAATGGCATGCGAACGATCTTCTTCACGGTCAGCCTGCTGATCAGCCCTTTATGCATGGCGGGCCAGATCTACAAATGGGTCGATGTCCAAGGCGTGACTCACTTCGATTCACAACCACCCCAAGGACAGGAAGCCGCCACCCTGGTGACGCCCTCCTCTTCTGCCAGCAAACCGGACACGCTGCCAGGCAGCAGCGCCATCGGTAATCAACAGGACATCGACAACACCGTAAAAAAGCAGGTCGCCGAGCAGCAAGCTCAACTCAACGCATTTTGCGTGCAGGCGCGGACGAACCTGGCTCGACTGCAAAACAATCCGCGACTTCGGGAGGATGTGGACGGCGAGATGCGCCGCCTGACCGACCAACAACGTCAGGAGCGCATCAGCGAAACACAGAAACAGATTGCGGATAACTGCTGTAGGAGCCGAGCTTGCTTGCGATGAGGGCATAGCACTCAACAGATTTGTTGAATGTTTCACCGCTATCGTCGGAACGCCGCCCGGAGCAAGCTTGGCTCCTACAAAGGATCGGAGTTAGCGGGAGGCAGTGATCAGCAGGTCGAACTCTTTGAGCAGCACTTGCAGCTGCCGATCCTTGCCTTGGACATTGCGCCCGGCGAAGACCATTTCGGCCATTTCCTGAATGCCCGAAGCGTTAGGCAGCGGTAAATCCTGTTCCAGGATCATCTTCATGCGCGGCAAGAAGATCCATTGCAGCCACTGCTCGAAATCCAGCGTATCGACAGAAAAAGGCTCGACACTGGAAAGCGCTTCAGCGGAGGGCGACACATCATCCCACCAACCCTGCACGCGCAGTTCACGCTCAATCAGCAGCAACTGCTCGGCAATCTTCGGGAAACGTGAGTCCATCACAGCGCTACCTTGGCCTTCTGACGGGCCAATGCTGCGCCGGCAGAATCACCTTGTTTGTCACGCGCCTGGGCAATCAAATCCCAAAGGCTGGCTTGAAGATCCGGACGGCCATTGGCGAACGTCAGACCACGACGAGCGAATTGTTCAGCCTGCGCGGCATCCCCTTGAGCCATGCGCACCTGAGCCAGGCGATAAAGCACTTGCGGCTCACGCGGCGCGACTCGCTGAGCACGCTCCAGACTGGACGAAGCACCGTTGAGGTCGCCGCTTGCCTGTTGCTGCTGAGCCGTGGTCAACAACGCCAGCACCGGACCATCCAGCTGCTCGTCGGCTGACAGACCGCCAGCGCTCGCCGAAGGAATTCCGCTCGGCGTCGGCGGCATGCTGTAACTGCCCTGATTGATCGGTGCTGACTGGACCGGCGACGTGTCGATCGGCCCAGGAGTAATCGGGCCCGGCGTAATTGGCGAGGTACTGATCGGCGCAGAGGTGGCGGCGCCGCCACCCGGGACCATCACCACTACACCGGTGTCGCCTTGCGGAATCGCCTGGGTTTGGGATTGGGTTTGCGCTTGCGCAGGACGCTTCACAGTCGACTTGCGAAAGCCACCATTCGCCGAAATCCGCTCACTGTTGGACACAGCCGTGCCGGCATCCTCAACCGGAATCGAACCACGTTGTACGGTGGAGCAACCGCTGAGCAACGCCACGGTGACAACCGCTGGTATCAACCACTTGTTCACTTGAATCCCTCTTTGCTTAATTCATCCAGCCCTTGACCCAATCCATCACCGTTTCACCGGAAGCAGGGCCTTCGCCACCACAAGCCGCACCGGGAGGTGGTTCGCTGCCGCGAATATACGGCATCTGTACAGCGCCTGGGCAGCCCGCATCGGAGCCTTGCCCGGTACGCGAATCGACCCAGGCTTGAACTACGTTGTCCGGCTGCGGCATGTCCAGCGGCAGCGGATCGGCCTTACGCATGAAACTGGTCCAGACCTGCAAGGCACCGGTGGCACCCGTAAACGGCGTCTTGCCGTTGTCATCGCGGCCCAGCCAGACCACCGCCAGCAAGTCCTGACTGAAACCGGCGAACCAGCTGTCCCGGGAATCGTTACTGGTACCGGTCTTGCCGGCCAGGGTCAGGGTCTTCGGCAACACGTTATAAACCGAACTGCCGGTACCTTCACGCATGACCCGCTGCATGGCGCTCTGGATCAGGTAAATGGATGCCGGGTCAAAACGCTGCTCGATCTGGAACGGATAGCGCTTGAGCGGTTCACCTTCGGCGGTCAATACGCTACGAATCCCGCGCATCGGCGTATTGAAACCACCGTTGGCGAGGGTCTGGTACATGGTCGCCACTTCAATCGGCGTCATGCCACCTGCGCCCAGCAACATCGACGGGAACGCCGGAAATTCGCGAGTCACGCCCAAGCGAGCCAGGGTTTTGAGGACATTCGGTACACCCATTGCCAAGCCGAGACGCGCGGTCGACAGGTTGTAGGAATGCGCCAGCCCCTGATACAGGAAAACCGTACCGTGGGAACGGTGATCGTAGTTCTGCGGTTTCCAGACCTGACCATCCGCGCCTTTGACCGAGAAGGATTCGTCCGACAGCCAGCTGGTCAGAGTGTATTGAGTGGGTTTTTCAAGAGCCGTCAGATAGACCGCCGGCTTGATCAACGAACCGATGGGGCGTACCGCGTCCAGTGCACGGTTGAAACCGGCAAAACTGGCCTGACGGCTGCCGATCATGGCCTGGACCTCACCGGTTTCCGGGTTGGTCACGACCATGGCCGCTTCAACTTCATCGGAACCCTTGCGACCGGACAGACGCTTGAAGGTGTCGTTGACGGAGGCTTCGGCTTTCATTTGCAGAATCGGGTCGAAGCTGGTGAAGATCCGCAGCCCTTCTTCGGTCAAGTCTTCGTCGCGGTAGTCTTCGCGCAACTGGCGTTTAACCAGATCGATAAAGCCCGGGAACGAACTGTCGGCCAGCTTGCCGCGGGTTGTCACACCCAGTGGCATTTTCTTCGCGGCAGCGACCTGCTCAGCGGTGGCGACGCCTTGTTGTTCAAGGACATCGAGTACCAGATTGCGTCGCTCCAGCGCTCGCTCAGGATTGCGACGCGGGTTGTAATAGGATGGCCCCTTGACCATCCCCACCAACATGGCAACTTGATGCAGTTTCAGTTCGGACAACGGCTGCCCGAAGAAGAACTGGCTGGCCAGACCGAAACCGTGAACCGCGCGCTGACCGTCCTGACCGACGAACACTTCATTGAGGTAAGCCTCAAGAATTTCTCGTTTGTCGTAATGCAGCTCAAGCAACATCGCCATCATGGCTTCGGTGAGTTTGCGCGACAGGCTGCGTTCACTGGTCAGGTAGAAGTTCTTGACCAACTGTTGTGTCAGCGTACTGCCGCCCTGGGTCATCTTGCCGCCAGAGGTGTTGACGTAGACGGCTCGGACAATCGACTTGGGTGACACGCCCCAGTGGCTATAGAAATCCCGGTCTTCCACGGCAACCAGGGTTTCCAGCAGATAAGGCGGCACCTGATCGAGTTTGATCAGGATGCGGTCTTCCAGGTTTTTCGGGTAAATCCCGCCGATCATCAGCGGCTCCAGCCGCACTACCGAAAGCTTCGAACCGTCGGTCGCCGAGAGCTCCGCTACATAGTCACCGGAGAACCGTACGCGCACGGGCTGGGGCTTTTCCAGGCCTTCATAGAACTGGAAGCCACGGGTGTTCAAATCGACGGTATTGCCGTTGACCGACGCAGCGCCCGGGCCGTTGCTCACGCTTTCACGTCGGTAGCCCAAAGCGTCAAGCTCTGTGAGGAAGTCATCCTTGCTCAGCTTCTGGCCGGTGAACAGCTCAAGCGGGCGCGCATACACCTTGGCCGGGATAGTCCAGCGCTTGCCGGAGAATTTTTCCTGGACGATAGCGTCGAGGTAAACCGCGAATCCGGCGAGCACGACGAGGCCGACCAGACTGAGTTTAAGGGCCCAGCCCAGCCACGGGCTCAGGCCCCTGGAAGGTGGTTTTTTTGGAGTGCGGGGGGATCGAGTACGAGTCATGGCGGCGGATTATACGCACTTTATTCATACTCAACAGGCGCCCTCCAAGGTTTGCGTCAGGCGGACTTGCGGCCATAATGGCGGCCTTGAATTTTTCCCAGACTCTGAAGGATCGCCTGTGAGCCAGTCCCTGATCGCCGCTCTGCAAAACCCGGCCCTCTACCCGCATCCGGTAGACGGGTTCCAGGTCATCGAAACCCATATTTCCTGGGTCATCCTCACAGGCCCCTTTGCTTATAAAGTGAAGAAGCCAGTGAATTTCGGCTTCCTCGACTTCTCCAGCCTCGACGCCCGCGAGCACTTCTGCGGTGAAGAACTGCGATTGAACCAGCGCCTGACCAACGATTTATACCTGGAAGTGTTGCCAATCACCGGCAGTGCCGAAGCACCACAACTGGGCGGTGAAGGTCCGGTCGTCGATTTCGCCCTGAAAATGCGTCAATTCCCACAAAGCCAGCTACTCAGCACCCTGCAGGCCAATGGCGAACTGACCACCGCGCACATCGACGAGATGGCTGCGCAGATCGCTCAATTCCATCTCAATGCGCCGAAAGTCCCTGCCGAACACGAAGCTGGCACCCCCGACAGCGTCATGGCGCCCGTGCGTCAGAACTTCGAACAGATCCGTCCGTTCCTCAGCGACAAGGCCGATCTGCTACAACTCGATGCCTTGCAAGCTTGGGCCGAAAGCAGCTTCGAACGTCTCAAGCCACTGTTCGCCCAGCGCAAGGCCGAGGGTTTCATTCGTGAATGCCACGGTGATATCCACCTGGGTAACGCCACCGTGATCGATGACAAGGTCGTGATCTTCGACTGCATCGAGTTCAACGAACCGTTCCGCTTCACCGACGTCTACGCCGACACCGGCTTCCTGGCGATGGACCTGGAAGACCGTGGTCTGAAGTGCCTCGCGCGCCGTTTCGTCAGCCAATACCTGGAGCTGACCGGCGATTATCAGGGCCTTGAACTGCTGAACTTCTATAAAGCCTACCGCGCACTGGTTCGCGCCAAGGTCAGCCTGTTCAGCATGCCGGCCGAAGCCGATCCGGTACAGCGCGCCACGACCCTGCGCCAGTACCGCAACTACGCCAACCTCGCGGAAAGCTACAGCACCATTCCTTCGCGTTTCATGGCGATTACCCACGGCGTGTCCGCCGTCGGCAAGAGCCACGTCGCCATGCGTCTGGTCGAAGCACTGGGCGCCATTCGCCTTCGCTCGGATGTAGAACGCAAGCGTCTGTTCGGCGAACAAACCGTACCGAATGACCCGCAGGCCGGCATTTATAGTGCCGACGCCAGCACCGCCACCTACAGCCGTCTGCATGAGATTGCCGGAGTTATCCTGCGTGCCGGTTTCCCGGTGGTGATCGATGCCACTTACCTCAAGCGCGACCAGCGCGACGGCGCGGCAAAAATCGCCGAGGCCACCGGTGCACCGTTCCTGATCCTCGATTGCAATGCACCGCAAGCCGTAATCGAGAGCTGGCTGGCCCTGCGCCAGGCAGACAACAAGGATCCATCCGACGCCAACCTGGCCGTTATCCAAACCCAGCAAGCCAATCGTGAACCGCTGACGCCAGCAGAGATTCTGTGCAGCAAGCGTGTCCAGACCAATGAAAGCGGGACCCTCGACACGGTCGTTGCGCAAATTCGTCAACGCATGCCAGGCCTGTAAAACTATTTTCAGCCGTGAAGCCTCCACTGGCTTCACGGCTGTCAAATAGTGGCACTACACTGGCGTCATAAAACCATCAGGTGATGCGACATGAGCCAGCCCAAATTTCTCGACACCCAGCTGTATGCCTTGCTGCACAAAGACGACATCACAGGCTTCAACAACGAACGGCCCAAAGACGGACCTATCGACATGGTCGGTGGCGATTTCCGCGGCTTGGACTTGCGCGAGCTAAACGCTGATGGCGTCGACTTTACCGATGCCTATTTCCGTTCCGCGGACTTGCGCGGCATCGACTTTCGCAACGCATCCCTCGAAGGTGCCAGCCTTGCCCACGCACAGATCTCCGGCGCGTACTTCCCGCCAGAGCTGAGCGCAGATGAGATCTTGATGTCGATGAACTTCGGCACTCGCCTGCGTTATCGCACTCGCTAAAAACGACGTGTTACCTGACAAGTCCAGCGCCCCCGCTTTGCGCTGGACTCCGTGTTTGCTCCCGACAGCTAGACTTCCAGTACCCACCCCATTGCGTTCGCCGAAATTCACCCAAGTTGAGTTTGCTTCTTAGAAGCTTTTACGTCGAAATCAACCAAACAATCACGCTTTTCCTACTGATGGCTACACTCCTGAGAAGTTCGCACACACGCCGTTCGGCCGTCGCAAGGAGGCTCGATGAATGATGAGCTGCAACACCTGAAGAATCTTGGCAAGACGTCGGCGCAGTGGCTGCATGCCGTGGGTATCCACAGCGCCTCGGATTTGCGTCGCCTTGGGGCGGTGGATGCGTATCGGGCCGTGCGTACTCGCGGGTTTCGGGCGTCCAAGGTGTTGTTGTATGCAATCGAAGGCGCATTGATGGATGTGCACTGGAACGACATTCCAGCCGAGCGCAAAGAAGACTTGAACAAACAACTGGAAGCGATTTCGTCCCGCCACAAGGCTTGAGGCATTGATTTCGCCAGGCGCCGTGATTACTCAGTGATTACTGAGTTTTGAAACAGGTTGACGATGCATTTAAAAGAAATCAAAAAACAGCGGTTGACATGGTAATGAGAATCGATATTATTATCACAACTGGTCGCGAGACTGGTCGATATTTGAAAAGCCCTTGGTTCGGACTCTCAGATATCTCCTCATCAGGCTAATCACGGTTATTTGACCCGGCTCTTGCCGGGTTTTTTTTGCCCGTGAAAAACCCGAACGTTATTTGCCGAACTGCTGACGCATCTGCGCGCAATAATCCTGAGGCGGTGAAGCGGGGGTGTACCAGACGTAATCGGCCATTGCTGCTGTTACCACGGCCCCCTGCTCTGCCAGCATCAATACCGTCGGCGCTTGGGCCTGGCCCAAATCCAGCACATGGATCGGCACGCCAACGTCCTTGCGCGCGTGATAGGCACCGGCAAACAGTAGTGAGGGCGTCGGGGCTGCCAGCAAACGCTCAGCCATTCGCCGATCTCGTTGCTGCTGGACCGCCAACATGGCGGGCATTTGTGAAGTGGGCAGCAAGCCGCAATGGGAGTCGCTGATCTGTGCCAGCAACACTTCTTTGACCGACGCTGCATTGGACCGCGAACCGCTCAATGCCGGCGGTTTGGCGTAGACCGCACGAACCTCGAGGTTATCCAGATTGGCCGCGAGCAGCGGATAAGGCTGAGTCAGCGCGAAACGTACGATCGGCCCGTACAGGTCCCAGTCCCAACCCTCCTGCCAAGCCAAAGCAGCAGGCAAGTTTTCCGGTGGTGTCGAGGCATGACGAACATCATCGACGCGCTGTTGTTGATCGGGCGTAAGCATTTCCAGGAGCAAACTGCCTTGTGGCCGCCGCTCACCCAGCGACTGCAGCAACCACAGTTGCAGTTGGTGGTGATCGTGATTGTCATGCTGCTCACCGACGATCAGCCGCGAAGGCTTGGCAAGTCGTTCGATCAGTTCCTGCGCCGTCAGAGTTTCACCCGTACTCAGGTCCCGAATGTCAGCGCTGACCGGCGGTGGCTCCGAGACATGCTGGCAGGCACTGAACAGCAGTACGGCCAACAGTAAAATTCCACGCATGTTCACCTCGATGAAAAGTATCAGCGGGCGATGATCAGCGGATGCCCACGCTCCGGATGCTGCTGGACCAATACTTCCAGCCCGAACACGGCTTTGAGCGGCTCGGGTTTCAGGACCTGTTCCGGCGTATCCAGTGCCACCGGACGCCCACCCTCAAGCAGTAACAGACGATCACAATAACGCGCCGCCAGGTTCAGATCATGCAAGATGACCAACACGGCCGCGCCACGATCGGCAAATTCGCGCACCGCTTGCAGCGTGGTGTGCTGATGCAGCGGGTCGAGCATCGAGGTCGGCTCATCGAGCAACAGCGTCTGCCCCGCCTCGCCCGGCCAGAGCTGCGCCAGCACCCGGGCCAGATGCACCCGCTGACGCTCGCCGCCGGACAACGCCAGATAGCTGCGACCACTCAGGTGTCCGGCATCGGCGGCGTGCAACGCGGCAGCGACAATCTCGTCATCGCGCACCCGACCGCTTTGATGGGGCAAACGCCCCATACCCACCACTTCTTCGACGCGAAAGGCAAAGTCCAGGGTCGACACCTGCGGCAGCACCGCCAGACGTTGCGCGCGCAACGCGGCGGCCCAGTGACGCAACTCGCGATCATCGAGCCAGACGCTTCCCTGATGGGCGTGCAATTCGCCGCACAAGGCACTCAGCAAAGTACTTTTGCCGGCGCCATTGGGGCCGAGCACGCCAAGCACTTCGCCAGGCAGGAGCTCAAGCGTGATGTCCGTCAGCACAGTCTTGGCGCCGCGACGGATTTGCAGGTTCTGCGTGCGCAACATCAGGCGCGCCTCCGGAGCAACAAGAACAGGAAAAACGGCGCACCGATAAAGGCCGTGACGATGCCGATCGGTAGTTCGGCGGGCGCTAGCGCCAGTCGCGCCACCAGATCGGCAAACAACAGAAGACTCGCACCTGCCAGAACCGAGGCGGGCAACAAAACTCGATGATCGGGACCGGCCAGCAAACGCACGAGGTGCGGCACCACCAGCCCGACAAATCCGATCATCCCCGCCGCCGCCACCGCCGCGCCAACCCCCAGCGCTGTGCAGAACACCAATTCGCGCTTGAGCCCCTCGACGTTAATGCCCAGGTGACCGGCCTCCGACTCCCCCAGCAACAACGCATTCAAGGCCTTGGCTCGACGCGGCAACCACATCGCCACGCCCGCACTCACCACCAGCAATGGCCAGAGTCGCGCGTAACTGGCGCCATTGAGGCTGCCCAAATTCCAGAACGTCAGCGTACGCAGGGTCGCGTCGTCAGCCAGATAGGTGAACAACCCCACCGCCGAACCCGCCAGAGCGGTCAATGCGATACCGGCCAGCAGCATCGTCGCGACGTTCGTCTGGCCGTTTCGTCGGCCCAGTCGATACACCAGCGCCGTCACCCCCAAGCCACCGAGAAACGCACATACCGACAGCAGATATGGCCCGAACGACTCGGGTAGGCCGCCAAACATTGACCCGCCCACAATCGCAATGGCCGCACCCAATGCTGCGCCGCTGGACACCCCGACCAATCCCGGATCGGCCAGCGGGTTACGAAACAGGCCCTGCATCGCCACACCGGTCAGCGCCAGCACGCCGCCCACCGCCAGGCCCAGTAAGGTTCGCGGCAGACGGATCTGCCCCACGATCAATTCGGCTTGCTCCAGACCGTCCGGCGCAATCGGCAATCCGACCAGGCGCAACGCGGCGTGCAAGGTGTCGAGCAACGGCAAACTGACCGGCCCCAGTGCCAGCGACAGCCAGATCGCCAGCAAACACAGAAGGCTCAGGCCAATGAACAGTGCACGAGGTTTAACCAGGACGGTCATTGGCCGGCCGTGCCAGGAAAGAACCCGCCAGACAGCTTTTTCAGGCTTTCGGGCAACCGTGGTCCCAGCCCGCCCACCAGCAACGTCGGATCCAGCTCTATGACTCGACCGTCCCTCGCCGCGCGGGTCGAGGACAACATCGTGTTTTCCTTGAGCAACGCTACACGCGCCGCTTCCCCTACCCAACGTTGCGGCAACTCGGCCGCTGCGCCATGGTGACTGACGAAAAGTCCGACACAGAGCGCAGCAACGCGGGTACTCAGGCGCATAAACAGCTTCCTTTACAGTTTTCCCAGGCATCGAGATGACAGGCCAAGTATTCTCGGCCTCTGGCACCTGCGCCCGAAGGGCAAGGCAGCCATTTGATAATTGTTTGCATTTGAACGTCAAGCTCGGACATTTCTGGTCACGAGATGCATTGAGGATATACATGAAGTTTCTTTGCACAGGTGCCGAATTGGCTGACGCCAGCAGTCGCGGTTTCGACATCGAAGGGCAGAAGCTCTTTGCCGTACGCCGCGGTGGCCAGGTCTACGTCTACGTCAATCGCTGCCCGCACCGCGGGGTTGGCCTGGAATGGACGCCAGACAGCTTTCTCGACCCCAGCAACAGCCTGATCCAGTGCGCCACCCACGGCGCACTGTTTCTGATCGAAGACGGCGAATGCGTTTCCGGCCCCTGCGCCGGTCAATCGTTGACCGCCGTGCCCTGCCGTGAAGACGCGCAAGGTATCTGGGTCAGCCTTTAGCCGTTGAGCAGCACGTCCAGGCGCCGATCAACCACCATCTCCTCATGGGTCAAACGCACGCCATAGGCCAGCACCTCGACCCCACACGCCACGGCCTCACGCAAGGCCGCCGCGTAGGCCGAATCGATTTCTTCTGCAGGACGCACGGCTTCGATGCCACTCAGATTGACGCAATACAACTGAACCGCACGAATCCCGTCCCGGGCCAAGTGCGCCAGTTCGCGCAAATGCTTGGCCCCGCGCTGGGTCACCGCATCGGGAAACGCGGCCACCGAGGAACCGTCGAAGCCCAGGGTGACGCTTTTGACTTCAACATAAGCCGGGCCGTTGGGGTAATCGAGACGGAAATCGATCCGGCTGCTTTCCTGGCCGTAGGCGACTTCGCGCTTGAGCTCGGTAAAACCGTTCAGCTCACTGATCACACCGGCGCGCAGTGCCTCTTCAATCAATCCATTGGCTCGCCCGGTATTGACGCAAAACAAGCGCCTTTGAGGGGTTTCGCCGACTTCCCAGGTGCCGGGCAACTTGCGCTTCGGGTCGTTGGAGCGGCTGAACCAGACCTGCCCACCTTCAACCTGGCAATTGAGCATCGAGCCCGTGTTGGGACAATGAATAGTCAGCAACTCGCCGCTAACGGTTTCGATATCGGCGAGAAAACGCTTGTAACGACGGATCAAGCGGCCTTCTTCGAGGGGAGGCTGAAAACGCATCAGCCTTGCCAGCTCTTCAAACCGTGAGCGATCCGCTCGACCGCTTCCTGCAAGCGCGGCAGGCTTTGGGTGTAGGCAAACCGCACATGGTGCCCAGCGTGAAAACGCCCGAAATCCAGTCCCGGGGTAATAGCCACATGTTCAGTTTCGAGGAAGTGCCGGCAGAACGCGAAGGCATCACCGCCAAACTTGCTGATATCCGCGTACAAATAGAACGCGCCCTCCGGTTCCACGGCAATGCCAAAACCCAATTCACGCAAGGCAGGCAGCAGGAAATCGCGACGACGACCAAATTCGGCGCGGCGCTCTTCGAGAATACTGATGGTCGCCGGCTCAAAGCAGGCCAATGCGGCGTATTGGGCCATGCTGGGCGCGCTGATGTAGAGGTTTTGCGCGAGCTTTTCCAGCTCGCCGACAGCCGCCTCCGGCGCGACCAGCCAGCCGAGACGCCAGCCGGTCATGCCGAAATACTTGGAAAAGCTGTTCAGCACAAATGCGTTGTCATCGACTTCCAGCACGCTGGCGGCATCGGTGCCGTACGTCAGGCCGTGATAGATCTCGTCCACCACCAGATGGCCGTGTCGCAGCTTGATCGCCGCAGACAAGCCCGCCAACTCGTCGCGAGTCAGGATCGTCCCGGTCGGATTGGCCGGGGAAGCCACTAACGCGCCGACGCTGTCGTGGTCCCAGTGACGCGCGACCAGATCAGGGGTTAGCTGATAACGCACCTCCGGACCTACAGGAACAAGCTGCGCCGCACCCTCCACCAGCCGCAGAAAGTGCCGGTTGCAGGGGTAACCGGGATCCGCCAACAGCCAGTGCTTGCCCGGGTCGACCAGCAAGGCGCTGGCCAGCAACAAGGCGCCCGAACCGCCGGGGGTGATGAGGATTCGTTTGGGGTCAATGTTCAACCCATAACGCTGCTGATAGAAACTGGAAATGGCTTCTCGAAGCTCGGGAATGCCCCGCGCAGCGGTGTAACGGGTCTTCCCCGCCGTCAATGCGGCCTGGCCGGCCTGAATGATCGGCTCGGCGGTGGTGAAGTCAGGCTCGCCGATTTCCAGGTGAATCACGTCGTGCCCAGCGGCTTGCAGTTCATTGGCCCGCGCCAGCAACGCCATGACGTGGAAAGGTTCGATTGCACGACTGCGGGCACTGTAGGACTGAGCCATTAGCCTTCCTTCAACAGAGAAAAAAATCAATTCTACCCAAGCGCAGGAACGAGCGAGAGCTTAAAGCGGTCAGACGCTTTAGCACCTGACCATAAACGACTCAAACGAGTATCCCAAGTTTGACTAAAATCAATATTTGATCAGGTCTCCAACACCACCAGACAAGGCTTTGCAATGATTTGCAAGGGCCCCGAGCCACTACTTCAACATCCGGGAGTAGCGCGCCCCGATTTGATCTGGTAAGTTCGCCCGCTTGCAGCCGCAGGGCCGGCAGGTGTCGGTGATGGAGCAATCCTGCGCAGATGGATTACAAGAGTAGAGGCGGTCCATTTCATGCCCACCCAAGCAAAGCAGCAAAACCAGTCGATCAGCGGCTTCGAACCCTACAAAGAAGTGAAGGGCGAGGAGTACATGGGCAAGCCCATGCGCGCGCACTTCACCAAGATCCTGAACAAGTGGAAACAGGACTTGATGCAGGAAGTCGACCGTACTGTTGATCACATGAAAGACGAAGCGGCCAACTTCCCGGACCCGGCAGACCGTGCCAGCCAGGAAGAAGAATTCAGCCTCGAGCTGCGTGCCCGCGACCGCGAGCGCAAGCTGATCAAGAAGATCGACAAGACGCTGCAACTGATTGAAGACGAAGAATATGGCTGGTGCGAGTCCTGCGGCGTCGAAATCGGCGTCAAGCGACTGGAAGCCCGCCCTACCGCCGACATGTGCGTTGACTGCAAGACCCTGGCGGAAATCAAGGAAAAACAAGTCGGCAAGTAATATCGACTTGAACGAAGAACGGAGCGTGCGAACGCTCCGTTTTTGTTTCTGAAATTTGCTTCAGTGCCCCCTGTGGGAGCGAGCCTGCTCGCGAAAGCGGTGAGTCAGTCAACGAATGTGTTGTATGTGAAACCGCTATCGCGAGCAGGCTCACTCCCACAGGGACTCGCGCACGACCAGAGATGTAACATTCGTCCATGACCGCCACGACTTCCACTCCCTACATCGGGCGTTTCGCCCCCACGCCCAGTGGACACCTGCATTTCGGTTCGCTGGTCGCCGCACTGGCCTCGTACCTCGACGCCCGCGCGGTGGGTGGCCGTTGGCTGATGCGCATGGAAGACCTCGACCCGCCACGGGAAGAACCCGGCGCTCAGACAGCGATTCTCAAGGCACTTGAAAGCTACGGTTTTGAGTGGGACGGCGAAATGGTCCGTCAGAGCGACCGGCACGAGGCTTACGCTGAAGTGCTCAATCGCCTGTTCAATCATGGCCTGGCTTACGCCTGCACCTGCTCGCGCAAACAATTGGAACCCTATCACGGCATTTATCCGGGGCTGTGCCGCAACGCCGGCCACGGCACAGAAAACGCAGCGATTCGCTTGCGCGTGCCCGAACTGGAATACCACTTCATCGACCGCGTGCAAGGTGAATTTCGCCAGCATCTGGGTCGCGAGGTGGGCGATTTTGTGATTCGCCGTCGCGACGGGCTCTACGCTTATCAACTGGCCGTCGTGTTGGACGATGCCTGGCAAGGCATCACCGACATCGTGCGTGGCGCCGACCTGCTGGATTCCACGCCGCGCCAGCTCTATCTGCAAGAACTGCTCGGCCTGCGCCAACCGCGTTATCTGCACATCCCGCTGATTACCCAGCCCGATGGCAACAAACTCGGCAAATCCTACCGCTCGCCGCCGTTGACCGAAGACCAGGCGACACCTTTATTGCTGCGCGCATTGCGCGCACTCGGGCAAAACCCCGCTACCGAACTGGCTTACGCCAGCCCACGGGAAGTGTTGAACTGGGGCATTGCCCACTGGGATGCGGCGCTGATCCCGCGCACACTGAACCTGCCCGAGGCACAACTGCAGTGATCGCACTTGCAGTGGCGCGCCCATCCGTTACCATCGCCGCACGTTTTCGGGCACGCGCATAAAAAAGAGAGGCCGGGATGTACATCTATCGCTTGGTCCTGCTCCTGGTAGTGGGGATTTACCTGTTCTCCCCGGCCATCATGGATTGGTGGATCGACGCCACTGGCGCCTGGTATCGCCCTTATCTGCTCTGGCTGATTCTGATCGTCGTGACCTTCATCCTGCAGAGTCAAAAAGATGCCGATGAGCTTTAGCCTGACCCAGATGATCCTGATCAGCGCCGCGTACCTGGCGGTGCTGTTCGGCGTGGCCTGGGTCAGTGAACGGGGCATGATCCCCCGGGCGATCATTCGCCACCCGTTGACCTACACCCTTTCATTGGGCGTTTACGCCAGTGCCTGGGCGTTTTACGGCACAGTGGGCCTGGCCTATCAGTACGGCTACGGTTTTTTATCCAGCTACCTCGGGGTCTCAGGCGCATTTTTGCTGGCGCCGGTGCTGCTGTACCCGATTCTGAAAATTACCCGCACCTATCAGCTGTCGTCGCTGGCCGACTTGTTCGCGTTCCGCTTTCGCAGTACATGGGCTGGCGCGCTGACCACGGTCTTCATGCTGGTCGGCGTGTTGCCGCTGCTGGCCTTGCAGATTCAAGCGGTCGCCGACTCCATCAGCATTCTCACCCGCGAACCGGTGCAGCATCGGGTCGCCCTGAGCTTTTGCGCACTGATTACCCTGTTCACCATCTTCTTTGGCTCGCGCCACATCGCGACCCGCGAGAAACATGAAGGCCTGGTGTTCGCCATTGCCTTCGAGTCGGTGATCAAGTTGATCGCCATCGGCGGTGTCGGCCTGTATGCGTTGTACGGCGTGTTCGACGGCCCGCAACAGCTGGAACTGTGGCTTCTGCAAAACCAGACCGCCCTCGCCGCCCTGCACACGCCGCTGCAAGAAGGGCCGTGGCGGACGTTGCTGCTGGTGTTCTTCGCCTCGGCGATTGTGATGCCGCACATGTATCACATGACCTTTACCGAAAACCTCAACCCGCGCTCGCTGGTCAGTGCCAGCTGGGGCCTGCCCCTGTTCCTGCTGCTGATGAGCCTGGCAGTGCCGCTGATTCTCTGGGCTGGCCTGAAACTCGGCGCCACCACCAATCCCGAATACTTCACGCTGGGCATCGGCATTGCCGCCAACAGCAAAGCCTTGGCGCTGCTGGCGTATGTCGGAGGTTTGTCGGCGGCAAGCGGTCTGATCATCGTCACTACCCTGGCGCTGTCCGGGATGGCACTGAACCATCTGGTGTTGCCGCTCTATCAGCCGCCGGCCGAAGGCAACATCTACCGTTGGCTGAAGTGGACCCGTCGGGCGCTGATCGTTGCGATCATCATGGCCGGCTACGGCTTCTACCTGCTGCTGGGTACAGATCAGGATCTGGCGAACCTCGGCATCGTCGCGTTTGTCGCCACGTTGCAGTTCCTGCCGGGCGTGCTCTCGGTTCTGTATTGGCCGACCGCGAACCGCCGTGGCTTCATCGCCGGTTTGCTGGCAGGGATTCTGGTATGGCTGGTAACGATGTTGTTGCCGCTGGTGAGCAATCTTCAGGGTTTCTACATCCCGCTGCTGAACATGATCTACGTGCTGGACGACACCAGTTGGCACATGGCGGCGATTGCCTCGCTGGCGGCCAACGTGCTGATGTTCACCCTGATCTCGCTGTTCACTAACGCCAGCCCGGAAGAAGCCAGTGCCGCCGAAGCTTGCGCCGTGGACAACGTGCGTCGCCCTCAACGCCGCGAATTGCACGCCGCTTCCCCTCAGGAATTCGCTACGCAGCTGGCAAAACCCTTGGGCGCCAAGGCGGCACAGAAAGAAGTCGAACAGGCACTGCGCGATCTCTATCTGCCGTTTGACGAGCGCCGGCCTTATGCCTTGCGCCGCTTGCGCGACCGCATCGAAGCCAACCTGTCCGGCCTGATGGGCCCGAGTGTGGCGCAGGACATGGTCGAAACATTCCTGCCGTATAAGGCGGGCGGCGAGAACTATGTCACCGAAGACATTCACTTCATCGAAAGTCGCCTTGAGGATTACCACTCGCGCCTGACCGGCCTTGCCGCCGAACTCGATGCCCTGCGCCGCTATCACCGCCAGACCCTGCAGGAACTGCCAATGGGCGTCTGCTCGCTGGCCAAGGATCAGGAAATCCTCATGTGGAACAAAGCCATGGAGGAGCTGACCGGGATTGCCGCGCAGCGTGTGGTCGGTTCGCGCCTGAGCACGATTGCCGATCCATGGAAAGAACTGCTGCAAGGCTTCATCAACCTGCCAGACGAACATCTGCACAAACAGCACCTGGCCCTTGATGGCCAGACCCGCTGGCTGAACCTGCACAAAGCGGCGATCGATGAACCGCTCGCACCGGGCAACAGCGGCTTGGTGTTGCTGGTGGAAGACCTGACCGAAACCCAGATGCTCGAAGACAAACTGGTGCACTCCGAGCGCCTGGCCAGCATCGGTCGACTCGCGGCGGGCGTGGCCCATGAAATCGGCAACCCGATCACCGGCATTGCTTGTCTGGCGCAAAACCTGCGCGAAGAGCGCGAAGACGATGGCGAGCTGAAGGAAATCAGTGGACAGATCCTGGAGCAGACCAAGCGCGTGTCACGCATCGTCCAGTCGCTGATGAGCTTCGCCCACGCCGGCAGCCACCAGCAAAGCGACGAGCCCGTCTGTCTGGCCGAAGTGGCTCAGGATGCCATCGGCTTGCTGGCGCTGAACCGACGCAATTTCGAAGTGCAGTTCTATAATTTGTGCGACCCCGATCACTGGGTCGAAGGCGATCCACAGCGACTCGCCCAAGTACTGATCAACCTGCTCTCAAACGCCCGCGACGCCTCGCCTCCCGGCAGCGCGGTGCGGGTTAAAAGCGAAGCCGGCGAACACACGGTCGACTTGATCGTGGAAGACGAAGGCAGCGGTATTCCGAAGAACATCATGGACCGATTGTTCGAACCTTTCTTCACCACCAAGGATCCTGGCGAAGGCACCGGTCTGGGCCTTGCACTGGTCTATTCCATCGTTGAAGAGCATTATGGACAAATCACCATCGACAGCCCGGCTGATATTCAAAGCCAACGCGGCACCCGTATCCGGGTGACCTTGCCGCGTCATGTCGAAGCGACGTCCGCTGTGAACTGAGACCGTCGAGAGTATCGAATCAATGCCGCACATTTTGATCGTCGAAGACGAAACAATTATCCGCTCCGCCTTGCGCCGCCTGCTGGAACGTAACCAGTACCAGGTCAGCGAAGCCGGTTCAGTGCAGGAAGCACAAGAACGCTTCACTATTCCCACGTTCGACCTGATCGTCAGTGACCTGCGCCTACCCGGCGCGCCTGGCACCGAGTTGATCAAACTCGGCCAAGGCACACCTGTGCTGATCATGACCAGCTACGCCAGCCTGCGTTCGGCGGTCGACTCGATGAAGATGGGCGCGGTGGATTACATCGCCAAGCCTTTCGATCACGATGAAATGCTTCAGGCCGTCGCCCGCATCCTGCGCGACCGACAATCACTGCCAGCCAACGGCGAACCTGCCGCTGGCAAAGCTGGCAATGGCGCCGCGAAAGCTGGCGTCGACAACAGTAACGGCGAAATAGGCATTATCGGTTCGTGCCCGCCGATGCAGGACCTCTACAGCAAAATCCGCAAAGTCGCGCCAACCGATTCCAATGTCCTGATTCAAGGTGAATCCGGTACCGGTAAAGAGTTGGTGGCTCGTGCCCTGCATAACCTGTCCAAGCGCGCCAAGGCACCGATGATTTCGGTGAACTGCGCGGCCATTCCGGAAAGTCTGATCGAGTCCGAGCTGTTCGGTCACGAAAAAGGCGCGTTCACGGGCGCCAGCGCCGGGCGTGCCGGTCTGGTGGAAGCGGCAGACGGCGGCACCCTGTTCCTCGATGAAATCGGCGAATTGCCCCTTGAAGCCCAGGCCCGCTTGCTGCGCGTGTTGCAGGAAGGCGAAATTCGCCGGGTGGGCTCGGTGCAATCGCAGAAGGTCGACGTACGCCTGATCGCCGCGACTCACCGGGACCTCAAGAGCCTGGCAAAAATCGGCCAGTTCCGTGAAGACTTGTATTACCGCCTCCACGTGATCGCCCTGAAGCTGCCGGCCTTGCGCGAGCGCGGTGCGGACGTTAACGAAATCGCCAATGCCTTCCTGGCGCGGCAGAGCGCGCGGGTCAACCGCACCGATCTGAAATTCGCCCCGGATGCCGAACAAGCAATTCGTCATTACACTTGGCCAGGTAACGTTCGTGAGCTGGAAAACGCCGTCGAGCGCGCGGTCATTCTGTGCGAGAGCCCGGAAATTTCGGCCGAGCTGCTGGGTATCGACATCGAACTGAGTGGCCTGGAAGAGGATGAGTTCATCGGCCTGGCAGCACAGCAGGGCAACAATGGCGGTAACTCCAGCCATGAGCCGACCGAAGACCTGTCACTGGAAGACTACTTCCAGCACTTCGTCCTCGAGCATCAGGACCACATGACCGAAACCGAACTGGCCCGCAAACTCGGGGTCAGCCGCAAATGCCTGTGGGAGCGCCGTCAGCGCCTGGGCATCCCGCGGCGCAAGACCGGGGTCGCCAGCGAAAGCTGAATGGCACCTGTCTGATGCGCGGGTAACACATGACTTTCTGAAAAAACTGTTACCTCAGATTTTTCACGTAACAGAAGCCGGGGCTTACGGTAACGAAGCCCCGGTTTTTTTGGGCCTGAAAAAGCCCCACCGACCGACCTAACTCCTTGTTTTACTGGGGTTCGCAAAAGTTGGCACGCACCCTGCAATATGTTTGGTACAAGAACAATAACAAGCAATGCATAACATAATAAAAATAAGACGAATCGACTCACGCACAATAAAAACAAGACGGCGAGAGGCGCAGCTAACTGATTCTTTTGGAGAGGCGTTGTATTTGGGGGATCGCCCCACGACCAGGCCGAGAATAATAAAAAACTGTCCTAAGACAGTGCCTGAACTGGTTGGATCGCAAGATCACTGCAGCACAGCGACCAAAGCAATCCGTTTGCTCTTGGCTCCCGATTGGGAGGGTCATGAAAGAAAATTTTCATGACGAGGGCACTTAACAAAAACAAAAAGCCCGAAACCAATAATAAAAATAGAGCATGCAACTACTTCTTGGGGAGCTTCGGCTCCCCTTGTGGTTTCTGGCGTTTACGTAGCAATTGCCAAACCCGCGAGGCAGCGTCCGACCCGTAGCAGCTGTCGAGCAACGCGAGGCTGCGTCCGACTGCGCAGCAGTCGCAATACGGGCAACGAGATTAGTCTGACACACCGCAACTACAGGTTTTACGACGGCTTCGCAGCCGAACGCAGCCTCGCGCTGCTCGTCAGCTGCTACACAGATCGCGTCTGCCAGATATCCCCCTTCAAGCGCTTGCGCAGCTTCCTACACCATCCCTCGACTAAATGCTAGAATCCCCGCCCATCATGCGGTCATTCTTCTGTTATGGCCGAACATTCCTTCAAACAGTGCATCCCATGCTGAAGAAGCTGTTCCAGTCATTCCGTTCTCCCAAGCGTCATACGCAACACATTCGCAGTACGCCTGAAGTGCTCAACAGCGGCCAACACTCGCTGCAAAAGGCCCAATTCAGCCGTTACGCGGTGAATATCGTCGAACGCCTGCAGAACGCCGGTTACCAGGCTTACCTGGTCGGCGGCTGTGTGCGTGACATGCTGCTCGGCATCACGCCCAAGGATTTCGACGTCGCCACCAGCGCCACACCTGAACAGGTGCGTGCCGAATTCCGCAATGCGCGGATCATCGGTCGTCGATTCAAGCTGGTGCACATTCACTTCGGTCGTGAAATCATCGAAGTCGCAACCTTCCGCGCCAATCACCCGCAAAACGACGAGGAAGAAGACAGCAACCAGTCTTCCCGTAATGAAAGCGGGCGCATCCTGCGCGATAACGTCTACGGCACACTGGAAGAAGACGCGCAACGCCGCGACTTCACCATCAACGCCCTGTACTACGACCCGGTCAGCGAGCGCATTCTTGACTACGCCAACGGCGTACACGATATCCGCAATCACCTGATCCGCCTGATCGGCGACCCGAAACAGCGCTACCAGGAAGACCCGGTACGGATGCTGCGGGCCGTGCGTTTTGCCGCCAAGCTGAATTTCGGTATCGAAAAACACAGCGCCTTGCCGATTCGCGAACTGGCACCGATGCTGCGCGAGATCCCGTCGGCCCGTCTGTTCGAAGAAGTGCTCAAGTTGTTCCTCTCCGGCCACGCCGCGGACACCTTCGAGATGCTGGTCGACCTGCAACTGTTCGATCCGTTGTTCCCGGCCAGTGCCGAGGCGCTGGAATACAACCCGACGTACACCCACACTCTGATCAGCGACGCACTGATCAACACGGACCTGCGGATCAAGCAGAACAAACCGGTGACCCCGGCGTTCCTGTTTGCCGCCCTGCTGTGGCCTGCCCTGCCGGCTCGTGTACTGCGCCTGCAAGAACGTGGCATGCCGCCGATTCCGGCCATGCAGGAAGCGGCTCACGAACTGATCGCCGAACAGTGCCAACGCATCGCAATCCCGAAACGCTTCACCATGCCGATCCGCGAGATCTGGGACATGCAGGAGCGCCTGCCACGCCGTAGCGGCAAGCGCGCCGACCTGTTGCTGGACAACCCACGGTTCCGTGCCGGTTACGACTTCTTGCTGCTGCGCGAAAGCGCCGGTGAGCAGACTGATGGCCTGGGTGAATGGTGGACGGATTATCAGGACGCCAATGACAGCGAACGTCGCGACATGATCCGCGACCTCAGCGGCAAGGAAGACGGCACCGGCGCACCACGCAAACGTCGCCGCAGCGGTGGCGCCAAGCGTAAACGCGCAGCCGGCGAACCGAGCGTCTCGGGCGAGTAATCCATGGAACGCATCTACATCGGCATGGGCAGCAATCTGGCTGACCCCGCCGAACAATTGCGCAACGCCGTCGATGCGCTGGCGCAGCTGCCACAGACCGAGCTGGTCGGGGTGTCCGCGTTTTATCAGAGCGACTCGCTGCTGCCTGGCCAACCGCGTTACACCAACGCGGTCGCCGCCCTCGACAGCACCCTCGCACCGCTGGACCTGCTCGATGCGCTGCAAGCCATCGAGAACGAACAGGGTCGCGAACGTCTTGAACGCTGGGGACCACGCACCCTGGATCTGGACATCGTGCTGTTTGGCGATCGACTGATCGACGAGCCTCGCCTCAAAGTCCCTCACTACCACCTGCAGGAAAGGGCCTTTGTCCTGTATCCGCTGGCCGAACTGGCGCCTGCGGATTTGCGTTTGGCCGATGGTCGCACTCTTGGTGAATTACTCGTCGCCTGCCCGTTCGTTGGCCTGGAACGCCTGCCTGCGAATTAACGCAAATCCCCTGTGGGAGCGAGCCTGCTCGCGATAGCTGCTTAACATTCACCAAAGATGTTAACTGTCAGGACGCCATCGCCGGCAAGCCGGTCTCGCTCCCACATTGGTTTTTGTGTCGAACACAGAATCTGCTGCTGAATCGCATCAGTTACGCCGGTAACACCCCCGTCGTAACAACGCGGTAACACATCCAATTGACTTCCCGAGTTCTCCTCACGACTATAGGCGTCCCGCTGCCGCCAACACGGCATTGAAGGGCGCAATCCAGGCCTTAAAAGCACGACAACAGACCGTGCGCCTGTATTTAACGAAGAATCACGCGCGTTACTCGCAGTAGTTTCCACAGCGCCTGAATGAGGATCTTTTCATGCCAGCCATCACCCTGACCACTCTGCAAGGTCTCAAGCAAAAAGGTGAAAAAATCACCATGCTGACCTGCTATGACGCAACCTTCGCCCACGCCTGCAATGAGGCTGGCGTCGAAGTGCTGCTGGTGGGCGACTCCCTCGGCATGGTTTTACAGGGTCACGACAGCACCCTGCCTGTGACGACCGCTGACATGGCTTACCACGTGGCAGCCGTCAAACGCGGCAACACCGATGCGTTCATCCTCGCTGACCTGCCGTTCATGGCCTACGCCACCACCGAACAAGCCATGACCAACAGTGCCCTGTTGATGCAAGCCGGTGCGCACATGGTCAAGGTAGAAGGCGCTCTGTGGCTGGCAGACTCGATCCGCCTGCTGGCCGAGCGCGGCATCCCGGTGTGCGCGCACTTGGGGCTGACGCCGCAATCGGTGAACATCCTGGGCGGTTACAAAGTCCAGGGTCGCAACGAAAACCAGGCTCGGCAAATGCGTGCCGATGCCATTTCGCTGGAACAGGCCGGGGCAGCCATGTTGCTGCTTGAATGCGTGCCCAGCGAACTGGCCGAAGAAATTACCCAGGCCGTGAAGATTCCGGTCATTGGTATCGGCGCCGGCAGTGGCACCGACGGCCAGGTACTGGTCCTGCACGACATGCTGGGCTTGTCGATTACCGGTCGCGTGCCAAAATTCGTGAAGAACTTCATGACCGGACAGCACACCATTCAAGCAGCCCTGAATGCTTACGTGACTGAAGTCAAAGCGGCGACTTTCCCAGGTATCGAACACGGATTCTCTGCATGAACACCGTAAAAACCGTACGCGAACTGCGGGCCGCCGTGGCCCGTGCCCGCAGTGAAGGCAAGCGCATCGGCTTCGTGCCGACCATGGGCAACCTGCACAGCGGTCATATTGCGCTGATTACCAAAGCCTCCCAACGGGTGGATTTCGTGGTCGCGAGCATTTTCGTCAATCCGTTGCAATTCGGTGCCGGCGAAGACCTCGACAAGTACCCGCGCACCCTCGCCGCCGACCAGGAGAAACTGCTCCAGGCCGGTTGCCACTTGCTGTTCGCGCCTAGCGCTGAAGAAATGTACCCCGACGGCATGGCCGGCCAGACGCGCGTCAGCGTTCCGCTGTTGTCTGAAGGCCTGTGCGGCGCCAGCCGCCCAGGGCATTTTGAAGGTGTGGCGACGGTGGTCAGCAAATTGTTCAACATGGTCCAGCCGGACCTCGCGGTCTTCGGCCAGAAAGACTACCAGCAACTGGCGGTGATCAAATCCCTGGTCCATGACCTGAACATGCCGGTCCAGATCATTGGTGAGCCGACTGTCCGTGCGGCCGACGGCTTGGCACTGTCTTCTCGCAATGGTTTCCTCAGCGAAGAGCAGCGGGCTGTGGCGCCGGTGGTCTATCGCACACTGAGTTCGATTGCCGACGCGATCAAACAGGGTGAGCGGGATTTCCCCGCGCTGATCGACGTGCAGATCAAACAGCTTGAAGTGGCTGGATTGCGTCCCGATTACCTGGAGATTCGCCATGCGCTGACCTTGCGTCCGGCCACGGCAGATGATCGCGATCTGGTGATTCTGGTCGCGGCGTTCCTTGGCACCACACGGTTGATCGACAACCTGCACCTGAACCTCGACGCCTCTGCCTAAAACACCACCCCTGTAGGAGCTGGCTTGCCAGCGAAGGCGGCGGGTCATTCAGCATTGATGTTGACTGACACACCGCCTTCGCTGGCAAGCCAGCTCCTACATTGGTCTCCCGCGTCAATTCCTGCATCGTATTGCCGCCCACAAAGCCTTCGGGCAAACTGCCCGCCGTTCGATTCCGACCTGGGAAAACACTCATGCACGCCATCATGCTCAAGGCCAAGCTGCATCGCGCCGAAGTCACCCACGCAGTACTCGATTACGAAGGCTCTTGCGCCATCGACGGCGAATGGCTGGAGTTGTCCGGCATCCGTGAATACGAGCAAATCCAGATCTATAACGTCGACAACGGCGAACGCTTCACCACTTACGCGATTCGTGGTGAAGAAGGCTCGCGCATGATCTCGGTCAACGGTGCTGCCGCCCACAAAGCCAAGGTCGGCGACCGCGTGATCATCTGCGCTTACGCTCATTACAGCGAAGCCGAGCTGCTCAACTTCAAGCCGCGCATGCTCTACATGGCGCCGGGCAATGAACTGAGCCACACCAGCAATGCCATTCCGGTCCAGGTCGCCTGATCGAACCGACATCCTGTCTTTTTCCCGTTTGTCGGACTGCTCCTGACTTCAATGTTAAAAAGTACCGGAAACAGGTCAGACAAAGTCAAGACAGATCAAGGCGCGGGGTTTACTGTATTCGCCCTGCGCCATGAAATCGTGTCGACGCAGTTGACCGGACGCCGACCCGCAGCGCTCCGGGATTTTTAGTGTCCAAAAAGCCGTTCAAGTAAAAAGGAAACCCGCAGCGATGGCGTACTACCGCACTCCTCAAGACGTGACCGCTCTGCCCGCTTGGCAGGCGCTGAATGATCACCGCCAAGCCATGCAGGATTTCAGCATGCGCGAAGCCTTCAATGCCGACCCGCAGCGTTTTACTCAATTTACTCTTAGCAGCTGCGGACTGTTTCTCGATTACTCGAAGAACCTGATCAACGCCGAGACCCGCAATCTGCTGGTAGGTCTGGCCAACGAAGTCGACCTCAGCGGCGCGATCAAGTCGCTGTTCGACGGTGAAATCGTCAACGCCTCCGAAGGCCGCCCCGCGCTGCACACCGCCCTGCGTCGCCCGGTCGGCGACAAGCTGTCGGTGGACGGCGTCAACGTGATGCCGCAGGTACACAAGGTACTGAACCAGATCACCGACCTCGTGGGCCGTATCCACGATGGCCTTTGGCGCGGTTACACCGAGAAGCCGATCACTGACGTAGTGAACATCGGCATCGGTGGCTCGTTCCTCGGCCCTGAGCTTGTGTCCGAGGCGCTGCTGTCCTACGCCCAGAAAGGCGTGCGTTGTCACTACCTGGCGAACATCGATGGCAGTGAGTTCCACGAACTGACCATGAAGCTGCGTGCAGAGACCACGCTGTTTATCGTTTCGTCGAAATCCTTCAACACCCTCGAAACCCTGAAGAATGCCCAGGCAGCACGCGCCTGGTACCTGGCTCAGGGTGGTTCGGAAGCCGAACTGCATCGTCACTTCATCGCCGTTTCCAGCAACAATGCCGCGGCGGTGGCGTTCGGTATTCGCGAAGAAAACATCTTCCCGATGTGGGACTGGGTCGGCGGCCGTTACTCGCTGTGGTCGGCCATCGGCTTGCCCATCGCGCTGGCCATCGGCATGTCGAACTTCAAGGAACTGCTGTCCGGTGCCTACACCATGGACCAGCATTTCCAGAGCGCGCCTTTCGAACAGAACATGCCGGTGCTGCTGGCCTTGCTCGGCGTGTGGTACGGCAATTTCTGGGGCGCGCAAAGCCACGCGATCCTGCCGTACGACCACTACCTGCGCAACATCACCAAGCACTTGCAACAGCTGGACATGGAGTCCAACGGCAAGAGTGTGCGTCAGGACGGCACCCCGGTGTCCACCGACACCGGCCCGGTCATCTGGGGTGGCGTCGGTTGCAACGGCCAACACGCCTATCACCAGCTGCTGCACCAAGGCACCCAACTGATCCCGGCCGACTTCATCGTGCCGATCGTCAGCTTCAACCCGGTGTCCGACCACCACCAGTGGCTGTACGCCAACTGCCTGTCGCAAAGCCAGGCGCTGATGCTCGGCAAGACCCTTGCCGAAGCGCAAGCCGAACTGCGTGACAAAGGCATGAGCGAAGACGACGTGCAGAAACTGGCGGCGCACAAGGTGATCCCGGGCAACCGTCCGAGCAACACCCTGGTGGTCGAACGCATCAGCCCGCGTCGTCTCGGCGCACTGGTGGCGATGTACGAACACAAAGTCTTCGTGCAAAGCGTGATCTGGGGCATCAACGCCTTCGATCAGTGGGGCGTGGAGCTGGGTAAAGAACTGGGCAAAGGCGTCTACAACCGTCTGGTCGGCAGCGAAGAAACCCCGGCTGACGATGCCTCGACCCAAGGCCTGATCAACTACTTCCGCGGCCGTCACCGCGGTTGATCTGACGCCAGACTACAGACGGTACTAACCTTGTAGGAGCTGGCTTGCCAGCGAAGCGGTGGATCAGTCGACATAAATGTTGAATGACACACCGCCTTCGCTGGCAAGCCAGCTCCTACGAGGGTCGTGTAGCTCCCCTCTTGTCGCACAACAAGAATAAGGAACCGTCATGTTCGATATCAGCACGTTCCCCAAAGCCGATGCCGTCCGCCGGTCTGCGAATTTAAGTCAAGACGACTATCACCGCCTGTACCGCGAGTCCATCGAACACCCCTCTACCTTCTGGGCCGAACAAGCCACGCGCTTTCTCGACTGGAGTACGCCGTGGGCCACCGTCCAGCGCTACAACCTGAAAACCGGTGAAGCCAGCTGGTTTGCCGGCGGCAAGTTGAATGTCAGTTACAACTGCATCGACCGTCATCTGGAACAGCGCGGCGATCAAGTCGCGATCATCTGGGAAGGCGACGATCCCGCCGAATCCGCGCAAATCACTTACAAAAAACTCCATCACTACGTCTGTCGCCTGGCCAACGTGCTGAAAAGCCGTGGCGTGAAGAAAGGCGACCGCGTCTGTATTTACATGCCGATGATCCCCGAAGCTGCCTACGCCATGCTCGCCTGCACGCGAATCGGCGCGGTGCATTCGGTGGTCTTTGGCGGTTTCTCCCCGGACTCGGTGCGCGACCGGATTCTTGATGCCGATTGCCGCACCGTGATCACCGCCGATGAAGGTGTGCGCGGCGGAAAATTCGTGCCCCTGAAAGAGAAAGTCGACAAGGCGCTGCAAAATTGCCCGAACGTCAGCACGGTGATCGTGGTCGAGCACACCCAAGGCGAAGTGAAGTGGGTTGAAGGCCGCGACCTCTGGTATCACCAGGCTCTACGCGACGTCAGTGACGATTGCCCGCCGGAACCGATGGACGCCGAAGATCCGCTGTTCATCCTCTACACCTCCGGCAGCACCGGAAAACCCAAAGGCGTGCTACACACCACCGGCGGTTACCTGCTGCAAGCCGCGATGACCTTCAAATACGTGCTCGACTACCGTGATAACGAAGTGTTCTGGTGCACCGCCGATGTCGGTTGGGTCACCGGCCACAGCTACATCGTCTACGGCCCGCTGGCCAACGGCGCGACCACGCTGATCTTTGAAGGCGTGCCGAGTTACCCGAGCAGCTCGCGCTTCTGGCAGGTCATCGACAAACACCACGTCAACATTTTCTACACGGCGCCAACCGCCCTGCGTTCGCTGATGCGCGAAGGGCCGGAACCGTTGAAGGAAACCTCGCGCGCCAGCCTCAGATTACTCGGCACTGTCGGTGAGCCGATCAACCCGGAAGCGTGGGACTGGTACTTCAATGCGGTCGGCGAACAGCGTTGCCCGATTGTCGACACCTGGTGGCAGACCGAAACCGGCGGCATCATGCTCAGCCCGCTGGTCAGCGCACAACGGATCAAACCCGGCTGCGCCACGCAACCGATGTTCGGCGTGCAGCCGGTGTTGCTCGATGAAACGGGCAAGGAAATCAAAGGCGCCGGCAGCGGCGTGCTGGCCATCAAATCCAGCTGGCCGGCGCAGATCCGCAGCGTCTACGGCGACCCGCAACGGATGGTCGACACCTACTTCAAGCCCTACCCCGGTTATTACTTCACCGGCGACGGCGCGCGACGCGATGAGGACGGCGATTACTGGATCACCGGGCGCATCGACGACGTGATCAACGTCTCCGGGCACCGTATCGGCACCGCCGAAGTGGAAAGTGCCCTGGTGTTGCACGACAGCATCGCCGAAGCCGCAGTGGTTGGTTACCCCCACGACCTCAAAGGCCAGGGCATCTACGCCTTCGTCACACCCATGAACGGCACTACCCCCGACGACGAACTGAAGAAAGTGTTGCTGGCCCACGTCAGCAAGGAAATCGGCAGCTTCGCCAAACCGGACTTGATCCAATGGGCCCCGGCCTTGCCGAAAACCCGTTCGGGCAAGATCATGCGGCGAATCCTGCGCAAAATTGCCTGCAACGAACTGGACACGCTGGGGGATACTTCGACCCTGGCCGACCCGAGCGTTGTTCAGGATCTGGTCGATAAACGCCTGAACCAATAAGCCTCGCGCGGCCAGCAATGGCCGCGTTTTATGTTCGCCACTGAGTCGCCATGGAATTCATCCGTACCCGCATCGAAACCCAGATCATGAGCCTGACCGGTCTGTCCCTCGGCAAGCTCGATCTGGAAAATCCCAAAGGCGATCCCGGCCTGTTCGGCCCCGACTCGGTGAGTTGGCAAGTGCATGGCGATTTCAGCAGCATGCTGATCGGCGGCATCAGTGCCCTGATGCTGCAAGCCTTGCATCCATTGGCCCTGGCTGGTGTCTGGGACCATTCGAATTTTCGCCAGGACATGCTCGGCCGGCTGCGTCGCACCGGGCAGTTCATCTCCGGCACCACGTTTGGCTCGCGAAAGGATGCCGACTGGCTGATCGAGAAAGTCCGCACTATCCACCTGCAAGTGACGGGCACTGCGCCGGACGGGCGCCCCTATGCGGCCAGCGATCCAGACCTGCTGACCTGGGTGCATGTGGCCGAAGTCAGCAACTTTCTCGCCGCGCATTTGCGTTATCGCAATCCGAATCTGTCACTGGCCGACCAAGACCGTTACTACGGGGAAATCGCGTTGGTCGCCGAACGACTGGGCGCCCGTGATGTGCCCCGTTCGCGGCAGGAAATGGCTGATTACCTTGAGCGCATTCGCCCACAGTTGCTGTGCGATGAGCGCAGCCGCGAAGTCTTGCGACTGTTGCTGAACGCGCCCTCCCCCAGCCGTTTGGCCAAACCTTTCGGCAGTTTGATGATGCAGGCCGGCATCGATCTGTTGCCTGACTGGGCCAGTGACATGCTGGGCGTCAGCCAAAACCCGTTGCAACGCAAACTGATCCGCACCAGCGTCAATCGCAGCGCGCCGATGCTGCGCTGGGCGGTGCGAAATGGCTCGGTGCAGCGGGCTAAACGGCGGATGGGGTTGCTCACCTGAAAAGCTAAAAGCTTCGCGAGCAGGCTCGCTCCCACAGTGGATATGTGTCGAACATAAATGTGCAAACAGTTGAGATCTCTTGTGGGAGCGAGCCTGCTCGCGAAGGCAGCACCTCGGTGTGGCGCCAAGCTGTTAAACTCCCGCGCCAAATTCCCTCCTGCAAGGCGCCCAGCATGTCTTCCTTGAATCAGGCGCTGCGCGCCGCCCTCGAACATCGCCAGGACCTGCTTGCCGAACTGCATCAGCAAGGCACCGATTGCTATCGACTGTTCCACGGCAGCCAGGAAGGCGCCGGCGGCCTGACCATCGACCGCTATGGCCCGCAGCTGCTGGTGCAAAGCTTTCACCAGTCGCTGGAACGCGACTCACTGCTGCACCTGCACGAGGCAATCAATCAGCATTTGGGCCTCGACACCCTGCTGGTCTACAACGACCGCTCCCGGGGCAATTCGCGCATCGACCGTGAAGACACGGTCTACCGTGCGAATGAGGCGGCGCTGGAGGATTTGGTTGGCCACGAATGGGGCCTGAATTACCGGGTTCGCGGGCGTCATGCCGGCCAGGATCCTCTGCTGTTCCTCGACCTGCGCAATACCCGTGGCTGGGTCAAAGCGCACAGCCAAAACAAAAGCGTGCTCAACCTGTTTGCCTACACCTGTGGCGTCGGCCTGAGCGCTGCGGCCGGTGGCGCCCGTGAGGTGTGCAACCTGGATTTCGCCGAGGGCAACCTGGCAGTCGGCCGTGAGAACGGTCTACTGAATCCGCAGTTGCCAGCCATGCAATTCGTCCAGTCCGATTACTTCCCGGCGATCCGCCAACTGGCCGGCCTGCCAATCAGCCAGCGGCGCGGGCAGAAACTGCCGAGCTACCAACGCCTGGAACAGCGCCAGTACGACCTGGTGTTGCTCGACCCTCCCGCGTGGGCCAAGAGTGCTTTCGGCACCGTCGACCTGCTGCGCGACTACCAGAGTCTGCTCAAACCCGCGCTGCTGACCACCGCCGACAATGGCGTACTGATCTGCTGCAACAACCTGGCAAAAGTCAGCATGGACGACTGGCGCGAACAGGTGCTGCGTTGCGCAGAGAAAGCCGGGCGACCGGTGCGCGAGTGGACAGTGATGACACCGGGCGCTGATTTTCCGTCGATGGATCAGCAGCCGCCGCTGAAAACGCTGATCCTGCAGCTCTGACATTCACCCAAAAATTCAGTTAAATCCTGCAAAGCGTGGTCACTTCGGAACTGCAATCGCATGCCATACTCCAAGGCACTCCGATTCAGACAGATGAAGCCACACATGCCCAAAGGATTGATTCGCGCTATCGGCGCCTTGTTGACTGCTCTGGCCCTCTACAGCTTGCTGGGGTTTCTGATTTTACCGGGTATCGCGTTGCGGGTTGCCAACCAACAATTGGCCAACTACGCCACGGTGCCCGCCCACCTTCAGCGGATCGAACTCAACCCGTTCAGCCTGGAAGTCACCCTTTGGGGCCTGGTCATCGGCGAGCCGGGCAAAGAGCAGTTCGGCTTCGAACGCCTGTACGCCAACCTGCAAGTGGACAGTCTGTGGACCAAGGCCGTGCATTTGTCCGAGATCGAACTGGTCAAGCCCAAGACTGAAATCCTCTTCAGCAAGGACGGCAAGCTCAATCTGCTTGGGCTGTTCAAACTGCCAGCGAGCGAACCCACCCCCGCCGACCCGGATGCCAAGCCGTTTCCGCTGCGCATCGAGCGGATCGAACTGGCCGGCGGCGCCGTGCACTTTGAAGATGCCCGACCAAGCGAACCTATCGAGTTCCTCTACGACAAACTCGACTTCGAGCTGAAAAACCTCAGCACCCTGCCCGACGACAGCGCCGACATGACCTTGGTGGCCATCGGCCCCAACGGCGGACAGGTAGACTGGACCGGCAACTTCAGCCTGATCCCGCTCGCCTCCGAAGGTAAGCTGAAAATCACCGATGGCAAAATGAAAGCCTTCTGGCCCTATGTGCGCGACGCCGTGCCCCTGGACCTCGAAAGCGGCATCATGAGCCTCAGTACCGACTACAAACTCAACCTGTCCAAAGAAACCGAACTGCTGCTGAACAACCTCGCGGCCAGCATCGCGCCGTTCGCGATCAAGGCCCCGGACGGCCGAGCGTTGGCGAAGCTGGAACGACTGGACATCAGTGAAACCACGGTCGACCTGGCCAAGCAGCAAGTGGTAGTCGGCAAGATTCGCAGCCAGAAACTCGAAACCTGGGCCGCCCTCGAAGCCGACGGGCAACTCGACTGGCAAAAGCTGTTCGCCAGCCAGCCGTCCAAACCCGCTGCCAAAGCCAAGGCCGAACCCGCCAGTACACCAGCAGCCGCCGACTCACCCAAACCTGAACCAGCGCCACCGAGCAAACCGTGGCAGGTGTTGCTCAAAGACGTGCAATTGCGCGATTACCAGGTGCACCTGGCCGACCGCAAGGCACAACCCGCCGTAGCGCTGGAAGTCGGCCCGTTGAACCTGGACCTGCAGAACTTCGACAGCCTCAATGGTTCGCCCTTTAATCTCAAGCTCGACACCGGCGTGGGCAAACAGGGCAAGATCATGGCCGATGGCGTGGTCAATCTCGCCCCGGTCAGCGCCAAACTGAAGGTGCAGACCAAAGACATCGACCTGCGTGTCGCACAGTCCTACATCACCCCGTTCATTCGCCTGGAACTGCGCAGCGGCATGCTCGGCAGTGATCTGGCGGTCGATCTGAAAAGCACCGAGCCATTGGCATTCAGCGTCACCGGTCGTGCTCAGGTCGATCAGTTGCACACCCTCGACACCCTTAAAACCCGCGACTTCCTCAAGTGGCAACAATTGGTGCTCGAAGGCCTGAATTATCAGCACGGTGACAGCCTGTCGATCGACAAGGTCAATCTGTTCCAGCCCTATGCGCGCTTCATGATCAATGATGATCGCACCACCAACATCGATGACCTGCTGATCCCGCAACCGCCCGATAGCGGCGCCAAAACCACCGCGGCCAAACCGGCCAGCAAAGACAAACCACTGGGCATTCACATCGGCGGCATTGCCATCAATGACGGTTCGGCGAACTTCGCCGACTTCAGCCTGACACCGAACTTCGCCACCGCCATCCAACAGCTCAACGGGCAGATCGGTACCATCGACAGCCGCCAGGCGAAACCGGCCAGCGTGGACGTCAAAGGCAAGGTTGACCGTTATGCGCCGGTGACCATCAAGGGCGCGGTCAATCCGTTCGACCCGATGGCCAGTCTCGACATCGCCACCAGCTTCAAACGGGTGGAACTGACCACGCTCACGCCCTACTCCGGCAAATTCGCCGGGTATCGCATCCGCAAGGGCCGGCTCAATCTCGATGTGCATTACCTGATCACCAAAGGCCAGCTCAAGGCCGAGAACAAAGTGGTGATCGAGCAATTGCAACTCGGTGAAAAGGTCGACAGCCCGGATGCCGTGAGCCTGCCGCTGAAACTGGCGATTGCCTTGCTCAAAGACGTAGATGGCAAGATTTCCATCGAATTGCCTGTCACTGGCGACCTCAATAATCCGCAGTTCAGCGTCATGCCGATTATCTGGCAAACCCTGCGCAACCTGATCGTCAAAGCCGCCGCTGCGCCGTTCAAACTGATTGGCGGACTGGTCAGTGGCGGCGGTTCCGAGGACTTGGGCACCGTATCGTTCGCACCAGGCTCAAGCGATTTGAGCCAGGAAGCCGAAGGGGCGTTGGTCAAACTGTCCCAAGCCTTGAAGGAACGTCCGGCCCTGCGCCTTGAAATCGAAGGCACGGCGGCCGCCAGCAGTGACGGCCCGTTGATTGCCGAGCAACGCCTGGAACGGGAATACCAATACAACTACTACAAAATGCTCCAGCGTCGCGGTGACAAAGTCCCGGCCCAGGCCTCATTGCTGGTGGTCCCGGAAAACGAGAAAGGCCCGCTGTTGGAAGGCATCTACCGCACGCGCCTGAAGACTCAACCGCCGGCCGAATGGAAGGACCTGGGCAAGGAAGAACGCACCGCCAAAATGCGCGCCGACGTGATCAAGTTCTGGAGTACCAGTGACGTGCTGTTGCGTCAGTTGGGGCAGGAGCGCGCGAGCAGCATCAAGGACTATCTGGTGGATAAAGGTCAGCTGGCCGACGACCGTGTGTACTTCATCGACGCCAACCTTGGCGAAGCGCAAAGTGACGGCCGGGTGGTGACGCCGTTGCATCTGGATGCCGAGTGATGCTCGGAAGATTGGTCAGCAGCCATCGAACTCACCACCATTTTGAGTGACCAAAAATCCATTGTAGAAGTGAGCCTGCTCGCGATGGGGATCGGACATTCCAGATAGATGTCGCCTGACACTCAGCTATCGCGAGCAGGCTCGCTCCCACAGTTGTTTTGTGCCACCCAAATAGAACAGGCCCCTGACACGATTGTCGGGGGCCTGTAATGACCACATCCTTATGGCCGTTCGCATGAACGCCCAAGAAGTGGCAGCCGTATTACTCAGCCCGTCTGCCACACCTTCTCCCGGTCCAGGCGAGAAGTCTTGCCTTACTCGGCTTTCAGGCCGTCAGCGGAGACCGCTTTGACGCCTTTGATTTTCTTGGTGATCGCCACTGCGGTGGCTTTCTGGGAATCAGTCACTGCAACAGTGGACGACAGTGACACGACGCCTTTGTTGGTTTCGACTTTGATGTCGGTGCCAGGAATGCCTTTTTCGGTCAGCAAGTCGCTTTTAACTTTGGTCGTGATCCAGGTATCGGAAGTAACTTCCTCGACCTTGGCAGCTTCACCAGTAGCCACTGTCAACGGGGCTTGAGTGGTGGTGGTCTGCGCGAATGCAGCGTTGGCCAGCGTCAGGGTCAGCGCGGTAGCAGTAGCGGCAGCGATAGCGAACTTCTTCATACGAGTAACTCCTGTTTTTCTAGAAAGTCTGCTGGTTGTCTTCGCAGCAGGGTTACTGGGTAGAGTGCGAACGCTGTGCCAACGTTGAGACAACAACTAAATCGTTATAAATCAATACGTTATAAATATTGCGAATTTTCGAAATCATGCAAAATGCATGACCAGGCAAAACTCTGCATGCAACTTGCGGGTTTTCACAAAGTTCCTAACACCCTGAATTTTTTGCCTTTTTTGCAGTAGCCAGGCATTCGACAAACAAAAAAAAGCCCCGCAACCGAAGCAGCGGGGCCGTGTTGGGCGTCAGCGTTTACGAGGCGGAACTGGTGCAGGCTTTAGGTAAGTAATCTTGGTCAGCGGAACTGATACACGACCAGCCATTGGCCGCATCACGCTTCAACGTAATGGTCTTGCTCAGCACTGGCCCTGGGGCATTCAAAATCGTGCAGGTGATGGTGCCATTGCCTGTGGCCACTGCGCCGGTGACCGCGACGGTGCAATTGCTGGTCGTGGCATTACCCGCCGGCGCCACGTTGGCTACCGTTGGCGCAATGCCTTGGTTGATCGCATCTTCATACGGCACCTTCATCGCGGAAATCTCGGCCAGGCCAGCCGTCAACTTCGCCCTGGCCTGATATTTGGAATACATCGGCAACGCAAACGTCGCCAGAATCCCGATGATCGCCACCACGATCAGCAGTTCGATCAGGGTAAAACCTTTCTGAGTCTTCATAGACAAGCTCCATGCATGAGTCGAAAGCTCATGATCTGAAAGAGCATCAGCACAGCCCATGCCAAGCGCTACAGCCCTTGTTCGCGGGGCGGCGAGTCGAATCAAGGACCGTTCCTACCCCCAGGAAGCGCACTATCTGACACTTTTTGTCACCTCAAGGCCGCTGGTTTGGCTCAGCGCCTTGACTAGGCTATAAGCCATGAAGAAATCAATCGGGTCACCAAGGACTGAACATGTCGGTCAAAGCAGCAAAAACAAATGTCTACGCTTGGGAAGGCACAGACAGGAAAGGCACCAAGATGATCGGTGAGTTGAGCGGCCAGAACCCGGCGTTGATCAAGGCCCAACTGCGCAAGCAAGGCATCACCCCCGGCAAGGTGCGCAAGAAATCCGCGTCGATTTTCAACGTCGGCAAACGCATCAAGACTCAGGACATCGCCCTGTTCACCCGGCAGATGGCGACCATGATGAAAGCCGGCGTGCCGCTGTTGCAGTCGTTCGACATTATCGGCGAAGGCTTCGATAACCCGGCCATGCGCAAACTGGTGGACGAGTTGAAACAGGAAGTCGCGGCGGGTAACAGCTTCGCCGCGTCCCTGCGCAAAAAGCCGCAGTATTTCGATGAGCTCTACTGCAACCTGGTGGATGCCGGCGAGCAGGCCGGCGCTCTCGATACTTTGCTGGAACGGGTGGCGACCTATAAGGAAAAGAGCGAAAGCCTGAAGGCAAAAATCAAGAAAGCCATGACCTACCCATTGGCCGTGGTGTTTGTCGCGATCATTGTCACGGGGATTCTACTGGTCAAGGTGGTGCCGCAGTTCGAGTCGGTGTTCAAAGGTTTTGGTGCCGAACTGCCTGCCTTCACGGTGATGGTCATCGGCCTGTCGGCGTTCATGCAGCACTGGTGGTGGGTGATGCTCGGTGTGCTGATCGCGGCGATTTTCGGCGTGCGCCACGCTTTCAAGAAATCCCCGGGCTTTCGCGACTGGCTGGACACCTGGCTGTTGAAACTGCCCCTGATCGGCACGCTGATGTACAAGTCTGCCGTGGCCCGCTACGCCCGAACGCTGTCGACTACCTTTGCCGCCGGCGTGCCATTGGTCGAAGCATTGGAGTCCGTGGCCGGTGCGACCGGCAACATCGTGTTCAAGCGTGCGGTCCTGCGCATCAGGCAGGACGTGTCGACCGGCATGCAACTGAATTTTTCCATGCGCACTTGCGGCGTATTCCCCAACATGGCGATTCAAATGACGGCCATTGGTGAAGAGTCCGGCGCACTGGATGCCATGCTTGACAAGGTCGCGGGCTTCTACGAAGACGAAGTAGACAACATGGTCGATAACCTCACCAGCCTGATGGAACCATTCATCATGGTCGTGCTGGGTGTTATCGTCGGGGGCCTGGTGGTTGCGATGTACTTGCCCATCTTCCAACTCGGCTCAGCGATCTGACATGCCTTTGAATGAAATTCTGACTGTTTACCCGGCGTTCTTCGTGACCCTCGCATTAGTGGTGGGCCTGGTCGTGGGCAGCTTCCTCAATGTGGTGATCTGGCGCCTGCCGAAAATGCTCGACCGCGAATGGCGGCTACAAGCCCATGACGTGCTGGGTGTACCACCCGAAGCACCCGGCCCGACCTACAATCTGATGCTGCCCCACTCCCATTGCCCGCAGTGCGACCATCGAATTCGCGCATGGGAAAACATCCCGGTGCTCAGTTATCTGTTTTTACGGGGGCGATGCTCGAACTGCGCCGCACCTATCGGCAAGCGCTATCCGCTGACCGAACTGACTTGTGGCCTGCTCTCGGCGTTTATCGCCTGGCATTTCGGTTTCGGGTGGCAGGCCTGCATGGTGTTGGTCCTGACCTGGGGCTTGCTGGCGATGAGCCTGATCGACGCCGAGCACCAACTGCTGCCGGATGTGCTGGTACTGCCGCTGTTATGGCTGGGGTTGATCGTCAACAGCTTCGGGGTCTTCGTATCATTACATGAAGCTCTTTGGGGGGCGGTGGCCGGGTACATGGCGTTGTGGTCGGTTTTCTGGCTGTTCAAGCTGCTTACCGGAAAAGACGGTATCGGCCACGGTGATTTCAAGTTACTGGCCATGCTCGGGGCGTGGGGTGGCTGGCAAATTCTGCCGCTGACGATCCTGCTGTCATCGCTCGTGGGCGCCATTCTCGGGGTGATTTTGTTGCGTCTGCGCAACGCAAAAACCTCGTCGCCAATCCCCTTCGGCCCCTATCTGGCGATTGCCGGCTGGATTGCCTTGCTCTGGGGTGGTCAAATAACCGACTTCTATTGGCAGTTTGTCGGTTTGAAATGAATACCCCTGTGGAAAAACCCTGGATTCTCGGCCTGACCGGCGGCATCGGCAGCGGCAAAAGCGCGGCCGCCCAACACTTCATCGACCTGGGCATCCACGTCGTGGACGCCGATCACGCGGCGCGCTGGGTGGTGGAACCGGGTCGCCCGGCGCTGGCCGCCATCGCCGAACACTTCGGACCTGGTGTGCTGCAAGCCGACGGACAACTGGATCGTGCGGCCCTGCGCGCATTGATCTTTGAAGTGCCGGAGGAACGCCGGTGGCTCGAAGGCTTGTTGCATCCGTTGATCGGTGAAGAAATCGCTCACAATCTGGCCAAGGCACAATCGCCTTACGCGATTCTGGTTTCGCCGCTGCTGATCGAGTCCGGGCAGACCGCCATGACTCAACGCGTCCTGGTAATCGATGCCCCGCAACAGTTACAAATCGAACGCACCTTGCAGCGTGACCAGACCACTGAACAACAGGTCCAGGCGATCCTCAAGGTCCAGACCAGCCGCCAGGACCGCGTGAGCCATGCCGACGATGTGGTGGTCAACGACCGCGACCTCGCCTGGCTGCACAGCGAGGTCGAACGCCTGCATCACTTTTACCTTACTTTGCGTGGAGGCCAGTCATGAGCCAGACCCCAACCGTCCAATGCCCAACCTGTGGCGCTCCTGTTGAATGGAGTGCCGAGAACACCTTCCGGCCGTTCTGCTCGGATCGCTGCAAACTGATCGATCTCGGGGCATGGGCATCGGAAGAACACAAGATTCCGGTCAGCCCGGACGCCGAGGACGACCTGTTCAGCGAAGACTTCGAACCGCGTCACTGAGGTTCAAGGCCGCATAAAACCGTAGTCCTGGTCGTCATCGAGGTTTTCCGCGAGAAAACGCAACTCGTCGGCCAGGTCTTCGGTACTGCGCACTGCCTTGCTTTGCTCTACTACCGCGCTGAGCAAGGCGCGCAGGCTCAAGCCCGGATCAAACCCCACCTCCTGCGCCCCATCCAGACTCTGACGCAACTCCTGCCTCGCCCACTCGTACACACTCATACCGATGCTCCTGAAGGTTTTGTCGAGCATGAATTCGTCGATGAAGTGCCGATGTGATGTGGATCAAGACTTCGGATCGTCGTCTTTCCAGGGGGCCGAAAGGTAGCGCGTGCGATTGAACGTCTCCAGCCATTCTGGGCAAAACACCACCAGCGCGCTGACGATCATGCCGTTGATGAACGCTTCCGGAAAAATCAGCAGCCACAGATAGCCGACAAAATCTTCCAGCCAATACGGCATGGCAAAACGTTCGTCGAACCACAGCACCCACAACGCCAGCAGCAGGCACAACAACGCCGACAGCGCCGCCGCAAAAAAACCGGAACAAAAGATATACACAAAGAGGTTACGCGGCTGCGCCCGCTCCACCCGGATGGCGATGCACTCAGTGACCAGCACCGGCAGTAAAATCAGCAGCGCCCCGTTTACGCCAACGGCGACCAGGTCCTGACGCCCGAGCAACACCAGCCCGAACTGCGCAATCAAGCCGCCGATGATCGCCAACGGCCAATCCAGCAGCAGGGTCACGGCTGTCATGCCGATGAAGTGATAAGACACGCCAGTGTCGAAATCCCGCCGCACCAGCCACAGCATAAACAGCGCGAACACCGTGCCAAACAGCAAATGCTGGCGGCGGCTGTCTGTGAATAGCTCAACCCAGGGCGTGCGCCAGATGGCCCAGAGCAGCACAGGCACATAGATCAGCCAGCCGACCGTCAGCGTCTGCGGTGACAGCAACTCGGCACCAATCATGGTCGGGCCTTCTCTAGCGCCTCATGTAGCTGCGCGGCCGTGGCATATTCGTGTTGTGCCAACAATTGGCCGTCCTTGAGTTGCAGCCACAGTACCTTGTCCTCAGCCCCGGGGTAGCGCTGCGCCACACGCCCCTCACGGTCCAGCATTACCCGGTAGGAATAATCGCGCATGGCCGGAATGGCAAACATCTTCGCAATCAACCGTGGCATGCGCTGGATGTCCGCTAAAAATACGACGTGCCGCGCCTCCAGATAGCCTTTTGGCTGGCCTTGCAGTGCAGCCTCTACCAGTTTGGCGGCGTCCATACTTCGCGCCACCAGCAGCGTCCGAGCCTGATTATCTAGCGTGAACGCCTGGTCGTACTGATCGAGCAAGGTCCAGGGCGCCAGTCGCTCGCCCACTTCCAGTGCCTGGGCCCACAAGGGCAGAAAACTGAGCAGCAACACCGGCCAATATTTCACCTTCAACCCCTTGTCCTATCGCTTCTGCATGATGGCCATCAGTCTACACCGCCCTTTCAGACTGCCCAGTGACGTCCATTGCCGGTAAACGCTTTCTGCTTGTCGCATTTGAACGCTAAGCTTGGGCCTATGGATGACTCAGATTATTTACGCCTGCTGACCATCGCGGCCGAGCAAGCCAACGCGTTCCTGTCCAATGCCCGCAAATGGGAGCGTGAGCGTTGGGTGTGCCAGCGCCTGCTGCAAGGCTTGAACATTCCCTACCGCGCCGACGAGTTCGCCCCGGCCGGCGAGCCGCCGGACGTATTGTTTCGGGAGGCGAATTTCGAGGTGTTCTTCGTGCTCGATGAGGGCCGGCGACTGAACGACGAATGGCGCGACGAACTGCAACGTCGGCGCAGTGCGTTTTCCCTGAGTCAGTTAGTGCGACGCGAAGCCAAACCCAAACGCATCCCCGCCAATGAGTTTTTGCTGAGACTGGCGCCGACCTTGCGCAAAAAAGCGCACAACTACAAAGAACGTGGCATGGATCTGGGGGAGCTCGACATCATCGCCTTCGCCAGCCTCAAGCGCGAAGTGCTGGACCTCAACAGCCATTTTCCACCGCCGACCGAATACCTGCGCCAGGGCTGGCGTTCGCTGTCACTGGTCGGCCCGACGTTCGCCCGGGTGCTGTTCGCGCACCCGGATGCACCGGACTTCTTGCGCAGTAATCTGGGGCGCAGCATCGTCTTCGATGTCGGAATCAGCCTGTGAGCCCATTGCAGGAATTGATCGCGCAAGTCCCGCAAACCGGCCGCGTACGCTGGATCGGCGTGCGCCCCGAACCTCACGTACCGATGATCGAACTGGATGCCGTGGAAGCGCGACTCGAAGCCGGTTTGACCGGCGATCGAGCCCGCCCTGGCGTGCGTAACGCGCGGCAGGTGACGTTGATTCAGTGGGAGCATCTGGCGGTGATCAGTTCGTTGATGGGCCGCACGGACGATCAGCCGGTATTACCTAATGATTTGCGGCGCAACCTCGTTATCAGCGGTATCAACCTGTTCAGCCTGAAGGGTCGGCGCTTCCGGATCGGTCAGGCGATTTTCGAAACCACCGGCTGGTGCCAGCCTTGTGCGCGCCTTCAAAACAACCTCGGCCCCGGGACTTTTCAGGCCGTGCGCGGACATGGCGGAATCACCGCCCGAGTGATACAAAGTGGAATCATTCGCCTGGACGACACGGTGAGCGTCGAGCCTGTCCCGGACAGCGGCTATGCTCCGTTCAACGTTCGTTAACTCAGCCTGTAGCTTCTACACATTCAGCAACGTCTACTGACGAGGCCTTTATGACCAGCCGCCTGAACCCCGACGACCAAAAGCATGTCGAAGAGTACCTGCACTTGTCCCAGCACCGAGTCGAGCGCCGTCCTTTCCGGCCGTGGATGCTCCTGGTGGTAGTACTGGCAGTGACCATTGGTCTGGGCCTGTTGAGCCGATTTATCAGTTACCTGACGCTATGAGCAGCATCGCGCTCGCTCGGTTGACTGCACCGATTTCTTTTAGCCTTGCGAGATATCCCCATGACTCATCGTATTGTCATCGTTGGCGGCGGCGCCGGCGGTCTGGAGTTGGCTACCCGTCTGGGTAAGACTCTGGGCAAGCGCGGCACGGCCAGTGTGATGCTGGTCGACGCGAACCTGACCCACATCTGGAAACCGCTGTTGCACGAAGTGGCGGCCGGGTCGCTGAACTCCTCCGAAGACGAACTCAACTATGTTGCCCAGGCCAAATGGAACCACTTCGAGTTCCAGCTGGGGCGCATGAGCGGGCTCGATCGCACGCAGAAAAAAATCCAGCTGGCCGCCACTTACGACGAAGCCGGTCTGGAACTGGTGCCCGCCCGCGAAGTGGGTTACGACTCGCTGGTGATTGCCGTCGGCAGCACCACCAACGATTTCGGCACCCAAGGCGCGGCGCAGCACTGCCTGTTCCTCGACACGCGCAAACAGGCCGAGCGTTTCCACCAGCAACTGCTCAACCACTATCTACGCGCCCATGCCGGGCAAACCGACAAAGTCGAACAGATCAGCGTGGCCATCGTTGGTGCCGGCGCTACCGGCGTTGAACTGGCCGCCGAGCTGCACAACGCTGCGCATGAACTGGCCGCTTATGGTCTGGATCGGATCAAACCGGAAAACATGCACATCACCCTGATCGAAGCCGGGCCACGGGTATTGCCTGCCCTGCCGGAACGTATCGGCGGGCCTGTGCATAAAACCCTGGAGAAACTCGGGGTCAACGTCATGACCAATGCCGCGGTCAGTGAAGTCACGGCCGACAGCCTGATCACCGCCGATGGCAAAGTGATCAACGCCAGCCTGAAAGTCTGGGCCGCCGGGATTCGGGCTCCGGGTTTCCTCAAGGACATCGACGGTCTGGAAACCAACCGCATCAACCAGCTGCAAGTGCTGCCAACCCTGCAAACCACCCGCGACGAGAACATCTTCGCCTTCGGCGATTGCGCGGCCTGCCCGCAACCGGGCACTGATCGCAATGTACCGCCGCGTGCCCAGGCGGCGCACCAGCAGGCTTCGTTGCTGGCCAAATCGCTGAAGCTGCGGATCGAAGGCAAGGCGTTGCCGGAGTACAAGTACACCGATTACGGCTCGCTGATCTCGCTGTCGCGTTTTTCGGCTGTGGGTAACTTGATGGGCAACCTGACCGGTAGTGTGATGCTGGAAGGCTGGCTGGCGCGGATGTTTTATGTGTCGCTGTACCGTATGCACCAGATGGCGCTGTATGGCGCGTTTCGTACGGCGATGCTGATGCTGGGCAGCAAGATCGGGCGCGGAACTGAACCGCGACTCAAGCTGCACTGACACACATCCAACTGCGGGAGCGAGCCTGCTCGCGAAGAGGCCATTACATTCAACCTCTGTGTTGACTGTTACACCGCCTTCGCGAGCAGGCTCGCTCCCACATTTTTTAGTCATCAACGTATAAATCTGTGTCTCACTGTATCTCCCCCCGCGTTTTTGCCCCTTCGATTACAAACTCCCCCCTTGCGCGACACAGTAGCGATACACCACTCCCGCTAAATGGCCACACCCGAGCAAGGCACCACGCCTGCGCAGGTTTATCGCCGCACTTACGTGGCAACCCGTTATCAAGCGGTTGTGTCGTGCAACCCAGGAGAATTGAAATGTCCCGTACCACCAAAAACACTATCGGTCTGCTTGGCGCTGTTTTGGCCGGTGGCATGATGTTGACCGGCTCCGTATTCGCTTCGCAGCCGTTGACTCAAGGCTATCTGCTGGCCTCGGCTGAACAGGTGGTGAAAACCCCTGAAGGCAAATGCGGTGAAGGCAAGTGTGGCGATGCATCGATGGCCAAAACCGACACCGATGACGACGGTAAAGTTTCCCGTGCGGAATTCCTGAAAGTCGCGCCAAAGTCCAATTTCGACAAGATCGACACCAACCATGACGGTTTTATCGACGAGCAAGAGGCTTACAACAACGTGAAAGCCAACTTCGAAGCCAACGGCAAGAAAATGCCAAAAGGTTTGTTCGAGCACCTGAAAGATCAAGAAGGCGCCTAAGCCGCTGAGTACCACGCCCCGCTTTCTCCACCGAGAAGCGGGGCTTTTTCGGCAGACAAAAAAAATCCCCGTATCTTTCGATACGAGGATTTTTAATATGGTCGGGGTAAGGGGATTCGAACTCCTGACATCCTGCTCCCAAAGCAGGCGCGCTACCGGACTGCGCTATACCCCGGTTTGAAATTGGCTCCGTGACCAGGACTCGAACCTGGGACCCAATGATTAACAGTCATTTGCTCTACCGACTGAGCTATCACGGAACTACATATTTCAATTTACAACGGTGAAGCTTTTTGCGTTCTCTTCGACTCGTTCGCATCGCTGCGTTCGTGTGTCTGAGGCGCGCTATTCTACAATCTTCAGAACCTCTGTCAACCCCCTAAATTGCTTTCAAGTTAATGATTTGCAACTTATTTTGGATTCCTGCTTGGGGAGCGGAAACCCTGGCGGGTGACTTACTGCGGGGCGCACTTTACAAGCCTTTTCCTTAGAGTTCAACAGCCTGGCGAAAAAAAGGCCTCGCAATGCGAGGCCTCATCAGTTTTGTTGCCTGGATGGGTCAGACGAATACGATTTCGTCGTTCTCCACCACACCCTTGGCGGTCTCGCCGGGCATGAAACGACCCGACAGAATCAACTGAGCCAGAGGGTTCTCGATCCAGCGCTGAATCGCTCGTTTGAGCGGACGTGCGCCGTACACAGGGTCGTAACCCACCGCGATCAGCTTATCCATGGCCTCAGGACTCAGCTCCAGTTTCAGCTCACGCTCGGTCAGACGACTGCGCAGGCGTCCCAACTGGATCTCGGTAATGCCTGCGATCTGATCCCGCGCCAATGGCTCGAAGATCACCACTTCGTCGACCCGGTTGATGAACTCCGGCCGGAAGTGGGTGGAAATCGCATCCATCACCGCCGCACGCTGCGCTTCACGATCACCGACCAGTTCCTGGATCTGCACCGAACCCAGGTTAGACGTCATGACGATCACGGTATTCTTGAAATCCACCGTGCGGCCATGGCTGTCGGTCAAGCGGCCATCTTCCAGCACTTGCAGCAAGATGTTGAACACATCCGGGTGGGCCTTCTCGAACTCGTCCAGGAGGATCACCGAGTAAGGCTTGCGACGCACCGCCTCGGTCAGGTAACCGCCCTCTTCATAGCCCACGTACCCTGGTGGCGCACCGATCAGTCGGGCCACGGAATGTTTCTCCATGAATTCGGACATGTCGATCCGCACCATCGCCTCTTCGGTATCAAAGAGGAACTCGGCCAGTGCCTTGCACAGCTCGGTTTTACCGACACCGGTCGGGCCGAGGAACATGAACGAACCACTTGGGCGATTCGGGTCAGACAACCCGGCCCGCGAACGGCGCACTGCGTTGGAAACCGCGATCACCGCTTCGTCCTGACCAATCACACGCTGGTGCAACAGGCTTTCCATCTTCATCAGTTTGTCGCGCTCGCCTTCGAGCATTTTCGACACCGGAATGCCGGTCCACTTCGACACGACTTCAGCAATTTCTTCCTCAGTCACCTTGCTGCGCAGCAACTGGTTCTCGCTTTTACCGTGCTGATCGACCATTTGCAGGCTGCGCTCCAGGTCCGGGATCACCCCGTATTGCAGCTCGGCCATGCGGTTCAGGTCGCCTTTACGGCGCGCGGCTTCCAGCTCCTGACGGGACTGTTCGATTTTCTGCTGGATCTGCGCAGAACCCTGGACTTCGGCTTTTTCCGAATTCCAGATTTCTTCGAGGTCCGAGTACTCACGCTCAAGGCGACCGATTTCATCCTGGAGTTTTTCCAGGCGTTTTATCGCCGCCTCATCGCTTTCTTTCTTCAGCGCCTGGGATTCCACCTTCAACTGAATCAGGCGACGCTCCAGACGGTCCAGCACTTCCGGCTTGGAGTCGATCTCCATACGGATGCGGCTGGCCGCTTCGTCGATCAGGTCGATGGCCTTGTCCGGCAACTGACGATCAGTAATGTAGCGATGACTGAGCTTGGCCGCGGCGATGATCGCGCCGTCGGTGATCGCCACCTTGTGGTGAACCTCGTAACGTTCTTTCAGGCCACGCAAAATCGCGATGGTGTCTTCTTCGCTCGGCTCGTCCACCAGTACTTTCTGGAAGCGCCGTTCGAGGGCTGCGTCCTTCTCTATATATTGGCGGTACTCGTTGAGCGTGGTCGCGCCGACGCAATGCAGCTCGCCACGAGCCAGGGCAGGCTTGAGCATGTTGCCCGCATCCATCGAGCCTTCGCCTTTGCCAGCGCCGACCATGGTGTGCAGTTCGTCGATGAACAGAATGATCTGCCCTTCCTGCTTCGACAGCTCGTTGAGCAGCGACTTCAGGCGCTCTTCAAACTCACCGCGATACTTGGCGCCGGCAATCAGCGCCCCCATGTCGAGGGACAGCAGGCGCTTGCCTTTCAGGCCATCCGGCACTTCGCCATTGATGATGCGCTGGGCCAGGCCCTCGGCGATGGCGGTTTTACCCACGCCAGGCTCGCCGATCAGCACCGGGTTGTTCTTGGTACGGCGTTGCAGGACCTGAATGGTCCGGCGAATTTCATCGTCACGGCCGATCACCGGATCGAGCTTGCCTTCTTCGGCACGCTTGGTCAGGTCGACGGTGTATTTATCCAGTGCCTGGCGCGACTCCTCGTGGTTGGCGTCGTTGACCGCTTCGCCGCCACGCAGGTTATTGATCGCGTTTTCCAGGGCTTTCTTGCTCACGCCCTGCCCCAGCAACAACTTGCCGAGTTTGCTGTTTTCGTCCATGGCAGCGAGCAGCACCAGCTCGCTGGAGATGAACTGGTCGCCCTTCTGCTGGGCCAGGCGATCAGCCTGATTGAGCAGGCGCGCCAGGTCCTGCGACATGTTCACGTCGCCGGTCGGGTTCTGGATTTTCGGCAGCTGGTCGAGCTCTTTGGTCAGCTCTTTACGCAGGCTGTTGACGTCGAAACCGACCTGCATCAGCAGGGGTTTGATCGAGCCGCCCTGCTGTTCAAGCAAGGCCTGCATCAAGTGCGCCGGCTCGATGCCGTGATGGTCGAGGCCGACAGCCAGGGATTGGGCGTCGGATAGTGCTAACTGCAATTTGCTGGTTAAACGATCTATACGCATGGGTCACCTTCCTTTTGAGCAGGCCGGACCTATAAAACATCCTGAATGAAGAAACCTGCCAGATAACGTTATAGATGCGGTCGATTCCGGGAGTTTCAAGCGTTGTAACGTTGACGCAGATCAGGAGAGTTTAGCGTTCGAGCCAAATAAGGGAGGCAAACCGACCGGTGCGAGGACTACGGCGGTAAGAAAAAAAGCGAGGATCGGTCACGGTACAAAAACCGCCGCCATAAACAGCAGTGACACCACGGACCGCCAGACGCAAACGCGCCAGCTCATAGATATCGGCCATGAACTTGCCAGCATTGGCACTAGGCACAAAGGCGTTGGCGGCTTCTGGCAGTTGCTGGACGAAGGTTTCGCGCACTTCCGGGCCGACTTCAAAGGCTTGCGGGCCAATGGCCGGGCCGAGCCAGACCAGCACGTCTTCTGCCGGTACGGCCAACGCGTCGAGGGTCGCTTCCAGCACCCCCGCCGCCAACCCGCGCCAACCGGCGTGCGCCGCTGCAACGCGGGTGCCGGCACGGTCGCAAAACAGCGCTGGCAAACAGTCAGCCGTCATCGCCGCGCAGGCGATACCGGGCGTGGCCGTCCAGCTGGCGTCAGCGGTGGCTACCAGGCTTGGATCCGCATGGGCCACGGCGATGCCGTGAACCTGTTGCAGCCAGGCCGGTTGAATAGAGAAATGTTCGGTGAGGCGACGACGGTTCTCGGCCACAGCTTCGGGGCTGTCGTCGACATGATCGCCGAGGTTGAGGCTGTCGAACGGCGTCAGGCTGACGCCGCCCGCACGGGTGGTCACACAGGCTTTCACCCCGGCAGGCGCAGGCCAGTCGGGAATCAGCCAGTCACTCATCCGATGAACGCCTCACGGTCTTGCTTGAGCAGGGTCAGCAACCAGACGAAATCGTCCGGCAATGGTGATTCCCAGCTCATGCGTTTACCGGTGGTCGGGTGATCCAGCTCCAGGAACCGCGCATGCAGGGCCTGACGCGGGAACGCCTTCAACGATTCGACCATGGTCACACTGGCTGCCGGCGGAATACGGAAGCGACCGCCGTAGGCAGGGTCTCCGACCAACGGGTAGTTGATGTGAGCCATGTGCACACGAATCTGGTGGGTACGACCGGTTTCCAGCTTCACCCGCACATGAGTGTGGGAGCGGAAACGCTCGAGCACGCGGTAGTGGCTGACGGCTTGCTTGCCACCTTCCATCACCGCCATGCGCTGGCGTTGCTGGCCGTGACGACCGATTGGCGCGTTGATCTTGCCACCCGCTGTCACCACACCGATCACGATGCATTCGTAGATCCGGCTTACGCTGCGGCTCTGCAATTGAGTGACAAGCTGTGTCTGCGCCTGAATGGTCTTGGCCACCACCATCAGACCGGTGGTGTCCTTGTCCAGGCGATGCACGATACCGGCGCGGGGCACATTAATAATGTCCGGCACGTGGTGCAGCAAGGCGTTGAGCAAGGTGCCATCAGCGTGGCCGGCAGCCGGATGCACCACCAGACCCGCAGGTTTGTTGATCACCAGGATGTCGTCATCTTCATAGACGATGTCCAGCTCGATGTCTTGAGCGATCCATTCGCCCTGAGCTTCCTGCTCGGCAGTCAGTTCAAGAATGGCGCCACCGTGAACGATGTCTCGCGGGCGGATAACCGCCCCATCCACAGTCAGGCGGCCGTCTTTGATCCAGGCGGAAAGGCGCGAGCGCGAGTGCTCAGCGAATAATTGTGCGGCGACTTGATCGAGGCGTTGGCCGCCCAATTCGGACGGCACCTCTGCGCGGAGTTCAATTTTATCGGACATGCTCAGACTAGGCGTCGGCACAGCTTTTGGTTTCAGCTGCGCGCTTGTGGTTAAATACGGCGTCTTTTGCCCCGAGGCTACACAACGGGGCGCTCATCATAACAGGACGGCCCCGCCCAAGACAGCGGCCGTCATAGGGACGCAAGCCGCCATGCAAGTGAAACACCTGCTGCTGATCGCCATCCTCGCATTGACCGCTGCTTGCTCATCGAAGGAAGTCGTAGACGAAAACCTTAGCGAAGTAGAGCTGTACCAGCAGGCTCAACAAGATTTGGACAAGAGTAGCTACACCAGCGCCATTGCCAAGCTGAAGGCTCTGGAGTCGCGTTATCCGTTCGGTCGCTACGCTGATCAGGCTCAACTGGAGCTCATCTACGCGAACTACAAAAACACCGAGCCAGAAGCTGCCAAGTCGGCCGCCGAGCGTTTCATTCGCCTGCACCCGCAGCACCCGAACGTGGATTACGCCTACTATATGAAAGGTCTGACGTCCTTTGATCAGGACGTTGGCCTGCTGGCGCGCTTCCTGCCACTGGACATGACCAAGCGTGATCCGGGTGCCGCTCGCGACTCCTTCAACGAGTTCGCCCAGCTGACTAGCCGCTTCCCGAACAGCCGCTACTCGCCAGACGCCAAGCAGCGCATGATTTACCTGCGCAACTTGCTGGCGGCCTACGAGATTCACGTTGGCCACTATTACCTGACCCGTCAGGCCTATGTCGCCGCTGCGAACCGTGGCCGTTACGTGGTGGAAAACTTCCAGGATACCCCGTCCGTCGGTGACGGCCTGGCGATCATGACTGAAGCCTACCAGCGTATGCATCTGGACGAGCTGGCGGCCACCAGCCTCGAAACCCTGAAGCTCAACTACCCGACCAACCCAAGCCTGGAAGACGGTCAGTTCAAGCCTTCGGTTGCCGAAGCTGACAACCGCTCGTGGATGAGCAAGGCCACACTGGGCCTGATCGAGTCCCGCCCACCACTGCCGCCGGGTGAAACCCGTGCCAACCAGGACGTGCAGAGACAGTTCCAGGATGCCAAGGAAGCGATTCCGAGCGAACTGAAGCCTAAAGATGGAAGTGGCGACGCAGTCGAAGAAGAGCAACACGAGTCCGAAGGCAACAACAGCGACCGCTCGTGGTTCAGCTACATGACCTTTGGCGTGTTCGACTGACACCTCAGGTTGTACAAAAAGGAGCCTTGCAAGGCTCCTTTTTTGTGGGCGTGATGATTACGCTGTGCGCTTGGCATCACCTTGGCTAAACTGCTGAATCACTCGTCATAAAGCTGCTCACCATGCTCCGTTTACTGTTCTGGATCGCCCTGATTGCCGCTGCGGTATGGTTCTGGCGCAAGTTCAAGGGCTCGGCTTCCGCCCCCAGGTCTTCCGCCGAGCTGGAGGCTGCTCCGATGGTCCGCTGCGCCCATTGCGGCGTACACCTGCCCCGCGACCGCGCGCTGAGCCTTCAACAACAGTGGTATTGCAGCCAGGCTCACCTTGAGCAAGGCCCGGGCCCTGGTGGTCGCTGAGACGCCCAGTCCCGGCGACAAACAGGCCCAGCGACTGCTGCGCCTTTATCACCTCTACCGCTTAAGCGTCGGCATCACTCTGGTGTTGTTGATGACCAGCAACCTCGACAACGGGTTGCTGGCGTTCGCCAATGACGACCTGCTGCGCAGTGGCAGCTGGTTGTACCTGGTGCTGAATATTCTGCTGGTAGTGTTTCTGGAAAACACCCGACGGCCGGCGCAGCTGTTCAGCCTCGCGCTGGTCGACGTCTTGCTGCTCTGCGGTTTGTTTTACGCCGCTGGCGGAGTGGCCAGTGGCATCGGCAATCTATTGATCGTGTCAGTGGCCATCGGCAATACCCTGCTGCGTGGACGTACCGGCCTGTCAATCGCCGCAGTCGGCGCACTGGGCATCGTCGGTTTGAGTTTCCTCCTGAGCTACAGTCACCCGGCCAGTCCCAACGATTACCTGCAAGTCGGCACGCTCGGCGCGCTGTGTTTTGCCGCGGCATTGCTGGTGCAAGGCCTGACAAGACGCTTGGAAGTCAGCGAACACCTCGCCGAACAGCGGGCCAGCGAAGTGGTGGGGCTCGAAGCACTCAATGCGCTGATCCTGCAACGCATGCGCACGGGCATTCTGGTGCTCGACGAGCAGCGGCGGGTGCTACTGGCCAATCACAGCGCATTGACTTTCCTGGGGCACAAAGCCCTCGACGGACAGCTGATCGATGATTTTTCGCCAATGCTGGCCGAACGTCTTCAGCTGTGGCTAAACAATCCGACCCTGCGCCCGCAAAGCCTGAAAATCGCTGGCAACGGCCTGGAGCTGCAACCCAGTTTCATTGCCCTGAACCAAAGCCCCAACCACCAGACCCTGGTTTTTCTCGAAGACCTCGCTCAGGTCGCACAACAAGCACAGCAACTAAAACTCGCCGCCCTCGGTCGACTGACGGCGGGTATTGCCCATGAAATCCGCAATCCACTGGGCGCCATCAGTCATGCCGCGCAATTGCTGCGCGAATCCGAGGAACTCAAGGGGGCAGATCGGCGTCTGACCCAGATTATTCAAGACCACTCTCAGCGAATGAATCGGGTTATCGAAAACGTCCTGCAACTGTCCCGCCGCCAGCAAACCGTACCGCAACGGCTCGATCTGAAGCCGTGGCTGGAAAGGTTCGTCGCCGAAACCCGTGAGGGCACGACCGAGGGTCAGCACATTCACTTGCGTATAGGCTCAGGCGACTTCAACACCTTGATGGACCCGATCCAGCTCACCCAGGTTCTGGACAATTTGTTGCGCAATGCCTGGCGCCATAGCGCCCTGAATCACGACGCGGCCCAAGTCTGGCTCGAGTTGTTTGTTGATGCCGACACCCAGTTACCGATGCTCGAAGTGGTGGACAACGGCCCCGGCGTGGCGCCGGACCAGCAGGTGCATTTGTTCGAACCGTTTTTTACCACCAGTAGCCAAGGCACGGGCCTGGGGCTTTATCTGTCCCGTGAGCTGTGCGAAAGCAATCAGGCCCGCCTAGACTTCAAACCACGCCAAGGCGGCTGCTTTCGCATTACTTTTGCCCACGGACGGAAACAAAGTTGAACATGAGCCCACGGCCCAAAGTCCTGATCGTCGACGACGAACCGGATATCCGCGAACTCCTCGAAATCACCCTGGGACGGATGAAACTCGATACCTTCAGTGTCCGCAACCTGGGCGATGCCCAAGCCTTGTTGGCCCGGGAATCCTTCGATCTGTGCCTGACCGACATGCGCCTGCCCGACGGCACCGGCCTTGAGCTGGTGCAGCACATCCAGCAGCGTTACGCGCAAGTGCCGGTGGCGATGATCACCGCCTACGGCAGTCTCGAAACAGCGATCAACGCACTCAAGGCCGGCGCCTTCGACTTCCTGACCAAACCGGTCGACCTCACTCGGCTGAGAGAACTGATCACCAGCGCCCTGCGCTTGCCTGCACCGGGCGAGGCCAGCACGGCCATTGATCGCCGGCTACTGGGCGACTCCCTGCCCATGCGCAGCCTGCGCAAACACATCGACAAACTCGCGCGCAGCCAGGCGCCGGTCTACATCAGCGGCGAGTCCGGCAGTGGCAAAGAATTGGTCGCCAGACTGATCCATGAGCAAGGACCGCGAGCCCATCAACCCTTCGTCCCGGTCAACTGTGGGGCGATTCCGTCAGAGTTGATGGAAAGCGAATTCTTCGGGCATCGCAAAGGCAGTTTCAGTGGCGCCATCGAAGACAAACCCGGACTGTTCCAGGCCGCCCATGGCGGCACGCTATTCCTCGATGAAGTCGCGGATTTGCCTTTGGCCATGCAGGTCAAACTGCTGCGTGCGATTCAGGAAAAAACGGTTCGCCGGGTGGGCGAACAACAGGAAACGGTGGTCGATGTGCGCATCCTTTGCGCCACCCACAAAGACCTCGATGCCGAAGTCTCTGCTGAACGATTTCGCCAGGATCTGTACTACCGCCTCAACGTGATCGAACTGCGGGTTCCCTCATTGCGCGAACGCCGTGACGACATCGAACCGCTGGCCAGCCATGTGCTCAAGCGCTTGGCAGCCGGCAGCGGCCAACCCGCCGCAACGCTCCACCCACTTGCCCTGGATGCGCTGAAAAATTACCGTTTTCCGGGCAATGTTCGAGAACTGGAGAACGTGCTCGAACGGGCTCACACCTTGTGCGAGAACAAGCAGATTGAAGCCTGCGACCTGCGACTGGCCGAAGGGAATTGCACCGCAGAGACCGGCGTGCCGGACCTGACGCAGATCGACAATCTGGAAGATTATCTGGAAAACGTCGAGCGCAAAGTCATCCTCCAGGCGCTGGAGGAAACCCGCTGGAACCGCACGGCGGCGGCTCAGCGGCTGAGTCTTTCGTTCAGATCGATGCGTTACAGGCTCAAGAAGTTAGGGTTGGATTGAGGGCCCCTTCGTCGGAACGCCGCCCGGCGCCGGCTCGCTCCCACAGGGAGTTTGCGTCGTTCACAGATTAACTGTGGGAGCGAGCCTGCTCGCGAAGCGATCTGATAAACGACACACATCTAGCAGTCAGATCCGCCCCGTCGGCGCATACGGCGCAGGATCAATAATCGGCTCGCGGCCCAGCATCACGTCGGCAAACAACTGACACGACGCCGGCGCCAGCACCAGCCCATTGCGGTAATGCCCGCAATTGAGCCAAAGGCCTTCAAACCCTGGCACCTGACCGATGTAAGGAATGCCTTCAGGCGACCCCGGCCGCAATCCGGCCCAATGCCCGACCACTTCGGCATCCGCCAATGCCGGAATCAACTCCTCCGCCGACGCCTTCAGGCTTTCCAGCGCCGAATCGGTCGGCGTCTTGTCGTAGCCTTCATGTTCCAGCGTACTGCCAATCAGAATGTGCCCGTCGCGCCGGGGAATCGCATAACGTCCCTTGGCCAGTACCATGCTCGGCAAAAAATCCGCCGCGCACTGGTACAGAATCATTTGCCCTTTTACCGGTTCGACCGGTAGTTCCAGACCCAGGCTTTTCAGTAAATCCCCACTCCAGGCGCCGGCGGTCAGCACCACTTGATCACCAGCAATGGCACCCGTCGCAGTCTGCACACCGACGATTTGATCACCCTCACGAATGAACCCGCTGACTTCGCACTGCTCGTGGATCGTCACATTCGGCAGCGCCAGCAACGCAGCCTTCAGCGACTTCACCAGCCGTGGATTGCGCACATTGGCCACATCGGCCATGTACACCGCCCGCGAAAAACCTGCGCCCAGCACCGGCACTGCATCGTGTACCGCAGAGATATCCACAGCACGCAGCGGACGATTCTCGCGCTTGGCCCAAGCCAGCGCCTCAGCCTCGTCATCCAGATCCAACCAGTACAGACCGGTAGTGTGAACCTCAGGGTCAACCCCGGTCGCAGCGAACAATCGCTCACCGAGCTGTGGATAAAAATCCTGGGACCAATGCGCCAACGCGGTGACTGCCGGGTTGTAGCGCCACGGGTACAACGGCGAAACAATCCCGCCACCGGCCCATGACGACTCCTGCCCGACGTTCGAACGATCCAGCAGCACAACGCTGTGCACTTCGGACGCGAGATTGAACGCCGTCAGCAGCCCAATCACGCCGCCGCCGACAATCACCACTTGCTGTTGCCTGGTCATGTTCAGATCCAACCGTTAAATAGACAGAGGGCGCAAATGACGCCCAAAACGAAACTCAGCCACCCCAGCAATCCTTGGCGGTCAACCCGTCTGTTGCATTGACCATGCTTCTGACACCGGTATTGGTGAGGGTGAAATCCCCGCACTTGTCGGTGGCCATACTCGTACCGGACTTGCGCACCGCTGTCAGCAGGAAGGTCTGGTCAGTGAGGGTCGGGGTAATGGTGTAATAGTCATTGCCGGCGCTCAGGCCAGTTGCTTCGGTGTAGACATTCTTCTGGGAGTAGTACCGTTCAAGAATCTGCGCCTGCTCCGATAACACTCCGGCGATTTCGCCGCGCCGGCCCTTATTCAGGTATTCGGTGAAGCTCGGGGCGGCAATGGTGATGACGATCCCAATGATCGCAATCACGATCATGATTTCGATCAGGGTAAAACCTCGGTTGGATCTACGCATGCCTCAACTCTCACTTACTGTATTTGTCGCCACATGATGCGACGGCTGCCGCCGCCGGTTTTTTCCACCACTGGGGTGATCACGTCTCCGGAATCATTTCCGGGGATGTCATTGGCAATGCCATCGGAGGCCGGATTATCGCCGATATAGATCACCCCGCTGGAAATTGCGTCGGGATTATCGACCACGCCATCGCCATTGCCGTCGAGCATCTTAACGCTGAACGCTTCGGGCAGCTTCAGGCAGATTGCCGTCAACCCCTGTCTGTCGCGATAGAAACCGTACCAATTGCCAGCGGCCAGACATCGACGTTTACTCGGGGTGGGCGGGTCCGGCGACGTAAAACAATAGGCCGGCATCGACAGGCACAGCAGCAACCCAACGCCATACCACCTCAGTCGCCATGTAATGTGGCGCTTAGTACTTCGCATAAATACTCTCCACGACACTGCGCGAGTTGCCCGCGATGCCGACGGCGGTCACCCGGTAAAGCGTCGCCGAGGTATTGCTCGGCACATTGACGGCGGTGAGCGTGGTGCCAATGTTCTGTACCCCGTAAAAGCCGCTGCCGGAAGCGATCCACGTCACGCCAGAACTGGCGTTGCGGCCGGCGGTAGTGAGGGTCGTGGCCTCGGCCGGCGGTGCGCACTGGCTGCAAACCGGCAATGAATAAGTGTCGAGTTGCACTGCGCTTTCACCCACGCGCAACGCGGCTTCTGCGCCCTGGAACGACTGGTTGCGCAAGCTCACGCTGCCGGCCATTTTTTCCTGCAGGGTGGCGTTCTGCATCGAAGACAGGCCGATCAACGTCAGCAACAGCAGAAACACCAGGCTGACCAGCAGCGCCATCCCGCGTTGAGCGTGAGATGTCATGACGGCTCTCATGGCAAGCGGTTGCGCAAGGCGGCAACCACGCTGAAGGTTTGGTTGTGTACCCGGTTGTTCGGGTCCGCGAGGGTCAGACTCAGCCGTACGCTGCGAATCCGTGCCGGGTCTGACGGGTTGCTGCTGTAACTGGAGGCGGCCACATCGGTGGCCGAACTGGCGAGGCCGAAGCTTACGTTGAAAGCCTCCACGTGGTTCACCAGCACGTACTGGGTGGGCGTGCCGACGCCGGCCCCCATCAGTACCTGGTTATTTTTGAAGCTGTAGATCAAGCGCCGTATCGGAAACGCCAGAAACCCCGTCGCGGGTTTGCGCAAGCCGGTGTACGCCGTCGCCGAGTTTCGGCAGTCAGAAATGACCGTCCAGGCTGGCACTCCGCCCGCGCCGCCGACATCCGCCGTCACCAGGGTCAGCTTGCGGTTGGCGTTGTCCCAACTGATGGGCGTTATCTGACTGGCGTTGAAATCACCCGCATCACTTGAGTCAGTAATGGCCCCCAGACAGCCGAACATGCCGACCATGCGGATTTCCTGGATCATCTTGCTCAATACAAATCGCGCGTCTTCCTGCATGGCGGCGGAGGCGTTCTGGCTGACGTAGGTATTTTTAGCCGCGATGAAAATCTGCACGACGCCCAGTACTACGATCAGACTCAACGCCAGCGCAATCAGCAACTCGATCAAACCGAACCCTCGGCTGGAGCGGCTCATGGCGTGGACACCGGGTCGACCGTGGCGCGACTGGTCAAGACGAAACTGCGGCGCGAATTGGCGGTATTGGCGGCGCGCGAGTCATCCCAGGTGATGGTGATGGTGTAGACCCGCTGGTTCAACGCCACACTGCCGGTGGCCGTCGCGCCGCCGAAATTGACGATGTTGGTGGTGAAATCGTAGAGATCCTGATCGCGGGCGACACTCTGGTTGCCCGAGGTCGGCGGCGTGACGGTGTAATCAGCGCCGGAATTGGCGCGGATGCGGTCCATCATGTCGTAGGCGATAAAACTGGCCTGGCTGGTCATCCGTGAACTGTCGGTGTACTTCAGCGCATTGAGCTGAATCGCCGCCGCTCCCAATAGCCCCACCGTCAGTATCAACAACGCAACCAAGACTTCGATCAGCGTCATGCCCTCCTGTGCACGCTTGCTCCATCCCCTCATCCGCAACTTCCACCCAATAGAATTCGTCCGTTCAAACACACATTCAGCGTCCTGCTTTGCGTCCCCCGTACATAGTTGATAACCACGGCAGTCGACGGTGCCGACAAACCGCCCAGGTTGTTAAAGTCCAGCGCGGTCACTCCTGAGGTTAGCGTCAGGGTGGCGCCGCTGCTCGTCGCTGGAACAACCCGCAATACATTGGCCGGTGTGCCAGTACCGTCATAGACCGTCAATTCACCGGTCCAAACGCTGTCACCGGCTGTCGGGCGGACTCGAGTGGTGATGCCACGGTTGATGGCCTCCAGTCGGGCGAAGTTGAGTCCGCGCTGCAAGTCGCCGATTTCTGTATCGGCCCTGGTGGTTTGCACCGAACGGGTAAACGCCGGCACCGCCAGGGTGATCAAGATCAGAAACACCGCGAGCGCAATCAGCAGCTCGATCAGCGTGAAACCTTTTGTACGATGATCCATCGGTGCCCTCAGTTGCCGTCGGCTATACCTGCCATTACACGCTAGAAAACTCGACCGGCGCAGGCAGGTTGTTTGCCATCACCCCGCAGGGACCGCGCGGGTCACAACACTCCAGGGAAGGAAATGCCATGCATCAGCAAGGTTTCAGCCTGATCGAACTGCTTATGGGACTGGCGATTGCCGCAATTGTTCTGCTGTTGGTCAGTTCGGCGTTCGCAGCACTCACTGAATCGAACCATCGAGAGCAGGCGGCGCACGCGCTGGTCAGTGGGATACGCAACGCCCGAACCTTGGCCATCACGCGCAACCAGGCCGTTGTAATTCATGGCATCAACGGGGATTGGGGTCAGGGTTGGCGGATCATTCTGGACATCAGTGGCAAAGGGCCGAAGGACAGCAGCAATCCGCTGCTGGTTGAGCGCGCCAGTGGCGCTCGGGGGGCGATTGTCGGCAATGGGCCGGTCAGGCGTTACATACGATTCAGCGGGATAGGCGAACCCCAGATGCCCGGACGGGCGTTTCAAGCGGGGACAGTGCACTTTTGCGCGGCCCGCGAGCCGGTCAGCCAGCTCCAGGTGGTGCTGGCCGCTACGGGTCGCGTCAGCCTGCGCAGCAAAAAAGCCGAGCAGGCGCTATGTCCGGGTGGGAAACGCTTCAGAGCAACGAGCGCACGCGCAGCTCTTTAGGCATGGAGAACGTGATGTTCTCCTCGCGACCGGCCAGTTCATCGGCACCGGTTGCACCCCAGGCCTGCAATTGCTGAATTACCCCACGCACCAACACTTCCGGAGCAGAAGCGCCGGCGGTAATGCCGATACGCTCGACACCATCAAACCAGCTCTTTTGCAGGTCTTCGGCGCCGTCGATCAGGTACGCCGGGGTGGCCATGCGTTCGGCCAGCTCACGCAAGCGATTGGAGTTGGAGCTGTTCGGGCTGCCGACCACCAGCACCACGTCGCATTCGTCGGCCAGTTGCTTAACGGCGTCCTGACGGTTTTGCGTGGCGTAGCAGATGTCGTCCTTGCGCGGGCCACCAATCGCCGGGAAGCGCGTACGTAGCGCGTCGATCACACGACTGGTGTCGTCCATGGACAGGGTGGTCTGGGTCACGAAGGCGAGTTTTTCCGGATTGTGTACCTGCAATGCGGCGACGTCTTTCTCGTCTTCGACCAGGTAAATCGCGCCACCATTGCTGCCATCGTATTGGCCCATGGTGCCTTCGACTTCCGGGTGACCGGCATGGCCGATGAGGATGCATTCACGACCATCGCGGCTGTAACGTGCGACTTCGATGTGCACCTTGGTCACCAGCGGGCAGGTCGCGTCGAACACCTTGAGGCCACGGCCGGCGGCTTCGGTACGCACCGCCTGGGAAACGCCGTGGGCACTGAAGATCACGATGACGTCGTCTGGCACCTGATCCAGTTCCTCAACGAAGATCGCCCCGCGAGCACGCAGGTCTTCGACGACGAACTTGTTGTGGACCACTTCGTGGCGCACATAGATCGGCGGCCCGAACACTTCCAGGGCGCGGTTGACGATTTCGATCGCTCGGTCCACTCCGGCGCAGAAGCCACGGGGGTTGGCGAGTTTGATTTGCATGCTGTGCCTCGTGTCTTGCGCGCAGGAAATTGAAACATTGCAACTCACTGTAGGAGCTGGCTTGCCAGCGAAGAGGCCATCAGCTTCAACGCTAGTCTTCAAGGCCTCTTCGCCGGCAAACCGGCTCCTACAGAAAAGCGTTTTACAACGATTTGACGTTGATGATCTCGACGTCAAAGGTCAATGTCTTGCCGGCCAGCGGGTGGTTGAAGTCGATGGTCACTTGCTCGTCATCGAATTCTTTCACAACGCCTGGCAGCTCAGTATTCGCCGCATCGTTGAAGATCACCAGCAGACCCGGCGACAGGCCCATGTCCTTGAACTGCGAACGCGGGATGATCTGTACGTTCTGCGGGTTCGGCTGACCGAAAGCGTTTTCCGGCTGAATGATCAGCGTACGCTTGTCGCCCGCCTTGAAGCCGAACAGTGCCGCTTCGAAACCTGGCAACAGGTTGCCGTCGCCGACCTGAAAGGTCGCCGGGGCTTTGTCGAAGGTGCTGTCGACGGTGTCGCCGTTCTCCAGGCGCAGTGCAAAGTGCAAGGTGACTTCCGTGTTCTGGCGGATGCGTTGCTCAGCCAATACCTGTTCAGTCATGAACGGCTTCTCCGGTCTTCTTACTTTTGAACATATCCAGTGCCAGCATCACCGCACCGACAGTAATTGCGCTGTCGGCAAAGTTGAACGCCGGGAAATACCAGCGGTTCTGCCAATGCACCAGAATGAAATCGATCACATGGCCCAAGGCGATGCGGTCATACAAATTGCCCAGCGCGCCGCCCAGCACTAGCGCCAAGGCGACAGCCAGCCAGGTTTCGTTGCGCCCAAGACGCTTGAGCCACACCACCAGCACCGCACTGACCACCACAGCGATCAGGGCAAACAACCAGCGCTGCCAGCCGGAGCTGTCAGCCAGGAAGCTGAACGCCGCGCCGGTGTTGTAGGCCAGGGTCCAGCTGAAGTAATCGGGGATCACCACGATTTGCTGGTACATCTCGAGCTTGCCTTCAAAGTAGAACTTGCTGGCCTGGTCGATGACCAGGACCAGCAAACTCAACCAGAGCCAGCTCAGCCGTCCGAAACGGCCAACGGCATTAGGCATAGTGACGGACCTCGCCAGCGCCGCTGATGTTGTCGACGCAACGACCGCAGATTTCCGGATGCTCCGGGTTCACGCCGACGTCTTCACGGCAGTGCCAGCAACGGGCGCACTTGGCGTGGCTCGACTTGACCACTTGCAGCTTCAAACCGCTGACTTCGGTGACCACGGCATCGGCCGGTGCCTGTACGAACGGTGCAACGGTCGCGGTCGAAGTGATCAGCACGAAGCGCAGTTCGTTGCTCAGCTTGGCCAGGTCGGCGCTCAGCGCTTCTTCGGCGAACAGCGTCACTTCGGCTTGCAGGTTGCCACCGACGGCCTTGGCCGCGCGCTGGATTTCCATTTCTTTGTTGACGGCTACTTTGACCGCCATGATCCGCTCCCAGTAGGCGCGGTCCAGTTCGACGCCTTCCGGCAGCTCGGTCAAACCTTCGTACCAGGTGTTGAGCATCACCGATTCGTTGCGCTCGCCCGGCAGGTATTCCCACAGTTCGTCAGCGGTGAACGCGAGGATCGGCGCGATCCAGCGCACCAGCGCTTCGGAGATGTGATACAGCGCGGTTTGCGCCGAACGGCGGGCCTTGCTGTTGGCGCCAGTGGTGTACTGACGGTCCTTGATGATGTCGAGGTAGAAACCGCCCAACTCCTGCACGCAGAAGTTGTGGATCTTGGAGTAGACGTTCCAGAAACGGTACTCGCCGTAGTGCTCTTGCAGCTCACGTTGCAGCAGCAGCGTGCGGTCCACGGCCCAACGATCCAGCGCGAGCATGTCTTCGGCCGGCAGGATGTCAGTGGCCGGATTGAAGCCGGTCAGGTTCGAGAGCAGGAAGCGCGCGGTGTTACGGATACGCCGGTAGGCGTCTGCACTGCGTTGCAGGATCTGCTCGGAAACTGCCATTTCACCCGAGTAATCGGTGGAAGCCACCCACAGACGCATGATGTCGGCGCCCAAGGTGTCGTTGACCTTTTGCGGTGCAATCACGTTGCCCAGCGATTTGGACATCTTGCGACCGGACTCATCAACCGTGAAGCCGTGAGTCAGCAGTTCGCGGTACGGCGCGTGGTTGTCGATGGCGCAACCGGTCAGCAAGGACGAGTGGAACCAGCCACGGTGCTGGTCCGAGCCTTCCAGGTACAGGTCGGCGCGTGGACCGGTTTCGTGGCCCATCGGGTGCGAACCGCGCAGGACGTGCCAATGCGTGGTGCCCGAATCGAACCAGACGTCCAGGGTGTCGCTGATCTTGTCGTACTGCGGCGCTTCATCACCCAGCAGTTCGGCGGCGTCCATCTTGAACCAGGCTTCGATGCCTTCGACTTCGACGCGCTTGGCCACTTCTTCCATCAGCTCGGCGGTACGCGGGTGCAGTTCGCCGCTTTCCTTGTTCAGGAAGAACGGGATCGGCACGCCCCAGTTGCGCTGACGGGAGATGCACCAGTCCGGACGGTTGGCGATCATCGAATGCAGGCGCGCCTGGCCCCAGGCTGGAACGAACCGGGTGTCTTCGATGGCTTTGATCGCCCGCTTGCGCAGGGTGTCGCCGGTCGCAGGCTCTTTGTCCATGCCGATGAACCACTGTGCGGTGGCGCGGTAGATCAACGGGGTCTTGTGACGCCAGCAGTGCATGTAGCTGTGTTCGATGATGGTGGTGTGCAGCAGCGCGCCGACTTCAGTCAGCTTGTCGACGATGGCCGGGTTGGCTTTCCAGATGAACTGGCCGCCGAAAAACTCCAGCGAGGTCGCGTAAACACCGTTGCTTTGCACCGGATTGAGGATGTCGTCGTTGACCATGCCGTACTTCTTGCAGGTCACGAAGTCGTCCACGCCGTAGGCCGGTGCGGAGTGAACCACGCCGGTGCCGGCGCCCAGTTCAACGTACTCGGCCAGGTAAACCGGCGACAGGCGATCGTAGAACGGGTGACGGAAATTGATCAGTTCCAGTTCTTTACCGGTGGTGGTCGCGATGACCGAACCTTCCAGGCTGTAACGGGCCAGGCACGACTCGACCAGCTCTTCAGCCAGCACCAGCAGTTTGCCGCCGACGTCGACCAGGGCGTAGTTGAATTCCGGGTGAACGTTCAGCGCCTGGTTGGCCGGGATGGTCCACGGGGTGGTGGTCCAGATCACGATCGAAGCAGGCTTGGCCAGAGACGGCAGACCGAAAGCGGCAGCCAGTTTGGCTTCGTCGGCAATCGGGAACGCTACGTCGATGGTCGAGGACTTCTTGTTCTCGTACTCGACTTCCGCTTCAGCCAGGGCCGAACCGCAGTCGAAGCACCAGTTCACAGGCTTGAGGCCTTTGAACACGAAACCGCCTTTGACGATTTCAGCCAAGGCGCGGATTTCACCGGCCTCGTTCTTGAAGTCCATGGTCTTGTACGGGTTGGCAAAGTCGCCCAACACGCCCAGACGGATAAATTCGGATTTCTGACCTTCGATCTGCTCGGTGGCGTAGGCACGGCACAGTTCGCGGGTCTTGTCCGCGCCCAGGTTCTTGCCGTGGGTCACTTCGACTTTGTGCTCGATCGGCAGACCGTGGCAGTCCCAACCCGGCACATAAGGCGCGTCGAAACCCGACAGGGTCTTCGAGCGAATGATCATGTCCTTGAGAATCTTGTTCAGCGCATGACCGATGTGAATCGTGCCGTTGGCGTACGGAGGACCGTCGTGCAGGACGAACTTCGGACGATCCTTGCCAATCTCGCGCAACTTACCGTACAGGCCAATGCTGTCCCAGCGCTGCAGAATCTGCGGTTCGCGCTGAGGCAGGCCGGCCTTCATTGGGAAGGCGGTGTCCGGAAGGTTTAGCGTGGCTTTATAGTCGGTCATTTAAGGCTCTTCATTAGCGATTGGCGCTAGGTGCGACAGGGCACGGGCGGCGGCGACATCCGCATTGATCGCCGTCTTAAGCGCCTCCAGAGAGGCGAAACGCTGCTCTTCACGCAGCTTGTGGTGGAAGACCACCGTCAAACGCCGGTCATACAGATCGCCGGCAAAATCTAAAAGATGCACTTCGAGGTGGGCTTTTCCATCACCTTGAACCGTTGGCCGCACGCCGATATTGGCGACGCCTGGCCAGGTCTTGCCGTCGATGTCGACGTTGACCAGGTAAACCCCGGTCAGCGGCACGCGACGGCGCTTGAGTTGTATGTTGGCCGTGCGCGTACCCAACTGGCGCGCCAGCTTCTGGCCGTGCAGCACCCGCCCGGTAATCTGGAAGGGCCGCCCGAGCAGTCGCTCGGCCAAGGCAAAATCAGCAGCGGCCAGGGCATTGCGGACCTGGGTGCTGCTGACGCGAATGCCGTCCAGCTCGACGGTTTGCGCCGCTTCGACGGTAAAGCCCTGAACGATGCCGGCTTGTTGCAGGAAATCGAAATCTCCTACGCGGTCACAGCCAAATCGGAAGTCATCACCGACTTCCAGGTGCTGCACGCCAAGGCCGTCCACCAGAATGGTATCAACGAATTCACTGGCGCTGAGCTTGCTCAGCCGCTGGTTGAAGGCCAGGCACAGGACACGGTCGACACCTTCGTCGGCCAGCAGCTGCAGTTTATCCCGCAACCGGGCCAGACGGGCAGGAGCCGTGTCCGGGGCGAAAAATTCTCGGGGCTGCGGCTCAAAAATCACCACGCAGCTGGGCACGCCCAACTCGAGCGCACGTTCACGCAGCCGCGCCAGGATAGCCTGATGACCACGGTGAACACCGTCAAAGTTGCCAATGGTGGCGACACAGCCCCGATGCTGGGGGCGCAGATTTTGGAGGCCTCGAACCAGCTGCATAACGCGCTTCTTGCTCATAAAGTGGTCGATTATAACCACACCCGGCGGCCGACGACAGGCAACACCGTAACCAAAGTGATCGAACCGACAAAACCACCGGCTCGCCCGTGTTTATCGAGGCCGCAACCTCAACTCAGTGCCTTGCGATTGAAGTCGCGCAAACGGAAGCCCATCAGCAGCAACATCCCGAAATAAGAGACGATACCGGCCGCGACCAAAGCACCAAGGCGCAGGAACCGCTCCAGCATATGCCCCTGATCCCACGCCGGCATGAAGTGCATCCCGACCAGCAACACCGCAGACATCACCAACACGGCGATGACGAGCTTGGCGCCGAACTTCGCCCAACCCGGTTGCGGCTGGTACATCTGCTGCTTGCGCAACTGATAGAACAATAACCCGGCGTTGAGGCAGGCACCGGCACTGATGGCCAGTGCCAGACCGGCGTGGGCCAGTGGACCGATCAACATCAAGTTGAATAACTGGGTCACCACCAGGGTAAAAATTGCAATTTTCACCGGCGTGCGGATGTTTTGTTGCGCATAAAAACCCGGCGCCAGCACTTTGATCACGATAATGCCCAGCAAACCGACTGAATAAGCGATTAACGCCCGTTGCGTCATCGACGCATCGAAGGCGCTGAATTGACCGTACTGAAACAGCGAGACAGTCAGCGGCTCAGCCAGAATCCCCAGCGCCAGCGCACACGGCAACACCAACATGAAGCACAGGCGCAGCCCCCAATCGAGGATGCGCGAATACTCGTGACGATCATTGCTGGCGTAGGTTTTGGCCAGTGTCGGCAACAGAATCGTGCCCAACGCCACGCCCAATACGCCGGACGGCAATTCCATCAAACGGTCGGCGTAGTACATCCAGGACACCGAACCGGCCACCAGGAACGACGCGAAAATAGTGTTGATGATCAGCGAAATCTGGCTCACGGACACGCCGAGAATCGCCGGCAGCATCTGTTTCATGACCCGCCAGACGCCACTGTCACGCAGGTTCAGGCGTGGCAACACCAGCATGCCGATCTTTTTCAGGTGCGGCAGCTGATAGAGCAATTGCGCCAGACCACCCACCAGAACCGCCCAGCCCAACGCCATGACCGGCGGATCGAAATACGGAGTCAGGAACAGCGAAAAGATGATCATGCTGACGTTGAGCAGAGTCGGTACAAAGGCCGGCACCGAAAAACGGTTGTAAGTATTGAGGATCGCACCGGCCAGGGACGACAGGGAGATCAACAAGATGTAGGGAAAGGTCACCCGCAACAGGCTGGAGGTCAGCTCGAATTTTTCCGGTGTAGTGGTAAATCCCGGCGCGGTCGCCCAGATGACCCAGGGTGCAGCAATCATCCCCAATACCGTAACCAGCGCCAGCACCAGCGTCAGCAGGCCCGAGACGTACGCAACAAACGTTCGCGTCGCCTCTTCACCCTTCTGGCTTTTGTATTCGGCCAGAATCGGCACGAAAGCCTGGGAAAACGCCCCCTCGGCGAAGATCCGCCGCAGCAGGTTAGGCAGTTTGAAGGCGATAAAGAAGGCGTCCGTCGCCATCCCGGCACCAAATGTACGTGCGATAAGCGTGTCACGAACAAACCCCAAAACCCGGGAAATCATCGTGATAGAGCTGACGGCGGCCAACGATTTGAGCAGATTCATTGAAAGAGTTTGTGCCTGTCGATAAACAGCAGGCGAACAAAGCGCCTACTTATGCGATACTCCGCGCCGCAGCAGCACAGAGCCAAAGCTCGCGAGTTTACAGGTCAAGCGCCGGAAATAAATATCCCGCCTCTTTATACCTACCACTTAGCGGAACGTCTCAACCGCCCTTGACAAGACATCAACTCATCGGCATGATTCGCGGCCTATTTTGTTTGCTATTTCCTAAAAAGTCTTTCGAGGAGCTCGACGGTGGCCAACACACCTTCCGCCAAAAAACGTGCAAAACAGGCTGAGAAGCGTCGCAGCCACAACGCCAGCCTGCGTTCCATGGTTCGTACCTACATCAAGAATGTAGTTAAAGCCATCGACGCAAAAGACGCTGCTAAAGCTCAAGCTGCTTACGTTCTGGCCGTACCAGTTATCGACCGTATGGCCGATAAAGGTATCATCCACAAGAACAAGGCTGCTCGTCATAAGAGCCGCCTGAACGGTCACGTCAAGGCTCTGAACCTTGCTGTTGCCGCTTAAGCGATAAGCTTGTTGAAAAACCGACCTCAGGGTCGGTTTTTTATTGCCTGCGATTTAGTGAAAGCACCGCAAAAAAAATGTGGGAGTGAGCCGGCTCCGGGCGGCGTTCCGACGATAACGGTAGAACAATCAACATGAGCGTTGAATGTTAAACAGCTATCGTCGGAACGCCGCCCRGAGCCGGCTCGCTCCCACATTTCGATTTGCGTCAGATTACTGAGCGTGCGCCCACGGCAGAATCGGAATCGCCGTCACCGCATTCTGCGGGCTGCCTTCGATCAAACGATCGCTGTAGACCAGGTACACCAGCGTATTGCGTTTCTTGTCGAGAAACCGCACCACCTGCATGGTCTTGAACACCAGCGATGTGCGCTCCTTGAACACCTCATCGCCATCCTTCAGCTCACCCTTGAAGCTGATAGGGCCGACCTGACGGCAAGCGATAGACGCCTCGGCGCGGTCTTCAGCCAGCCCCAGACCACCCTTCACACCACCCGTCTTGGCGCGCGACAGGTAGCACGTCACGCCATCGACCTTCGGATCATCAAACGCCTCGACGACAATACGGTCGTTGGGGCCGACGAATTTGAACACCGTTGATACCTGGCCAATTTCCTCAGCCGAAGTCAGCAGCGGCAATGTCAGCAACAGACCCAATATTCCTTTTGCCACACGCATTCAGGTATTCCCTCAGACCAGAATCAGGTTATCGCGGTGAACCAGTTCCGGCTCAGCCATATAACCCAACAAACCGACAATCGCCTCAGACGACTGACCGATAATTTTTTGCGCTTCCAGCGCACTGTAGTTAGCCAGGCCTCGGGCGATCTCGCGACCATCTGGCGCCACGCACACCACCATTTCGCCACGACGGAAGCTGCCCTGAACCAGTTTGACACCCACCGGCAGCAAACTTTTATTATCCTGAACCAGCGCCTTCACCGCACCACCATCCAACACCAGCGTGCCACGGGTTTGCAAATGCCCGGCCAACCACTGCTTACGCGCCGCCAGCATGCCACGCTCAGGCGAGAGCAAGGTGCCGATGCGCTCACCCGCCTTCAGGCGATCCAGCACGCGCTCAATACGTCCGCCGACGATGATGGTGTGCGCCCCAGAACGGGCCGCCAGACGCGCAGCACGCAACTTGGTCTGCATACCGCCACGCCCCAACGCACCGCCAGTACTGCCCGCCACCGCATCCAGCGCCGGATCATCGGCGCGAGCTTCGTAAATCAGGTTGGCATCAGGGTTGTTGCGCGGATCAGCGTCGAACATGCCATCGCGATCCGTGAGAATCACCAGCAAGTCGGCCTCGACCAGGTTGGCCACCAGCGCCGCCAGCGTGTCGTTGTCGCCGAAACGGATTTCGTCCGTCACTACGGTGTCGTTTTCGTTGATCACCGGGATCACTTTCAATTCCACCAGGGCGCGCAAGGTGCTGCGAGCATTCAGGTAACGCTTGCGGTCGGACAAGTCATCGTGCGTCAGGAGAATCTGCGCGGTGTGCCGGCCATGCTCGGCAAAGCTCGATTCCCAAGCCTGCACCAACCCCATCTGACCGATGGCGGCAGCAGCCTGCAACTCGTGCATCGCACTGGGTCGTACGGTCCAGCCCAAGCGGCTCATGCCCGCAGCTACCGCCCCGGAAGACACCAACACCAGTTCGACGCCAGCCTCATGCAAAGCCACCATCTGCTCAACCCAGACACCCATTGCTGCGCGATCCAGGCCTTTGCCGTCCGYCGTCAGCAAAGCGCTGCCGATCTTCACGACCCAACGCTGCGCACCTGTCACCTTGCTCCGCATCATCTTCAACCTTAGCTTGAGGGCAGCACGACCCAGCGCCGCCCGTAACGTTATTCGTGACTACCGATTTCCAGATACTAAAACGCCGCTCGATTGAGCGGCGCTTAGATAGCCGGTCTGCCAGCGATGATAACACCGCGATCAGACAGATAAACCGCCATCGCGGGCAAGGACTGGGCGTCCCCCCACCCCTACAGAATCAGTCACGCACGTAAATGATTTCTGGACCGTCTTCGTCATCCACATCTTCCTCGTCCCAATCATCGTCGCCGATGTCATGGACCGACTTGACGCCGCTGCGACGCAGGGCACGCTGGTCATCCAGGGCCTGCAGCTGAGCACGGGCTTCGTCTTCGATGCGCTGATCGAGTTCGGCCAACTCTTCCTTGTAAGCCGGGTCGTTAGCCAGGCGATCAGCACGATCTTCCATGTAACGCATGATGTCGTGGCACAGACGCTCGGTACCGAGCTTGGAGATAGCCGAGATGACGTAGACCGGACCGGTCCACTCCAGACGATCAACGATTTCCTTGACGCGAGCGTCGTGCTCTTCTTCAAGGATCTGGTCGCACTTGTTCAGCACCAACCAACGATCACGCTCAGCCAGGGACGGGCTGAACTTGGTCAGCTCGCTGACGATCACTTCAGCAGCATCCGGTGCGCTGGTGTCATCCAGCGGCGCCATGTCCACGAGGTGCAGCAGCAAGCGGGTACGCGACAAGTGCTTGAGGAAACGAATCCCCAGGCCGGCGCCATCGGAAGCACCTTCGATCAGGCCCGGAATGTCCGCGACCACGAAGCTCTTCCAGCGATCGACGCTGACCACACCCAGGTTCGGCACCAAGGTGGTGAACGGGTAGTCGGCGACTTTCGGCTTGGCGGCCGATACCGAGCGGATAAAGGTACTTTTACCGGCGTTCGGCAAGCCCAGCAGACCGACGTCAGCCAGCACTTTCATTTCCAGCTTGAGGTCACGCGCCTCACCCGGCTTACCCGGAGTGGTCTGACGCGGAGCGCGGTTGGTACTGGATTTGAAACGGGTGTTACCCAGACCGTGCCAGCCGCCGTGAGCCACCAACAGCTTCTGACCAGCCTTGGTCAGGTCGCCGATCACTTCCTGAGTGGCCGCATCGATGACGGTGGTGCCGACCGGTACGCGCAGCACCAACTCTTCACCTTTCTTGCCGGTGCAGTCGGTGCTGCCACCGTTGGAACCGCGCTCGGCATCGAAGTGACGGGTGTAACGGTAGTCGACCAGGGTGTTGAGGTTTTCGTCGGCGATCATGTAGACCGAGCCGCCATCACCACCGTCACCGCCGTTCGGGCCGCCGTTTTCAATGAATTTTTCGCGACGGAAGCTCATGCAACCGTTGCCGCCGTCACCGGCCTTTACTCGAATCGATACTTCATCAACAAACTTCATAACAAAACGCCTCTCGCCATACGGACGAGCCGAAAAAATCTAGACATAAGACTCTTGCAAAAATGAGCGCAGCGACCTCAATCAACGACCGCAAAACCTGCGCTGGAGCCCATCACAAACAGCTTTGCAAGAGACTCACCCCACAAACGAAAAAGCCCCGTCGCAAGACAGGGCTTTTCCAGCAACCACGTAATTATGCCGCGACGACGTCAGTCTTCGGGACAATGCTTACGTAACGGCGGTTGAAAGCGCCTTTTACTTCAAACTTGATCACGCCGTCGATTTTAGCGAACAGAGTGTGATCTTTACCCATGCCAACACCGTAACCGGCGTGGAATTGGGTGCCGCGCTGACGCACGATGATGTTGCCCGGAATGATAACCTGGCCGCCATACATCTTCACGCCAAGGCGTTTGGCTTCTGAGTCGCGACCGTTACGGGTACTACCACCAGCTTTTTTGTGTGCCATGAGTCAATTCTCCTAGTGAGGAATTAGGCTGAAATTAAGCCTGAATACCGGTGATTTTGATCTCGGTGTACCACTGGCGGTGGCCCATACGCTTCATGTGGTGCTTACGACGACGGAACTTGATGATGCGGACTTTATCGTGACGACCTTGGGAGATCACTTCAGCCACAACGGTAGCGCCAGCAACAACTGGAGCGCCGATGTTCACGTCATCGCCATTGGCGACCAACAGAACGCGATCAAAAGTAACGGATTCGCCGGTAGCGATTTCCAGTTTTTCGATCTTCAGGTATTCACCTGGGGCGACCTTGTATTGCTTGCCACCAGTAACAATTACTGCGTACGACATGGTATTTCTCCGATAATCCTGCTCACCCAGCTCTTTATAAGAAGAGGTATTGGCTGGCATGGCTGCATATGGCTGGAAGGCCGGTTTGCAATTGCGTAAGGCAGGTGCTGCCCAGGAAGTTCAGGGTGCGCGATTGTACGCAAGCTACCGGGGCGATGCAAGAGGCCGTCCATCGCGCCTTGACACTCGCCGACGTGGGTCCTAGCATGCCGCGCAACCCTTCTGGAGCAACTGTCGCTGATGCAACCCCAAGCTTTCTACCGCGCGGTGGCGGACGATTTTAGCGCCGTCGACGGCATCATCAAGAAGCAGCTGACTTCCCGAGTGCCGCTGGTATCGAAAATCGGCGATTACATTACCTCGGCGGGCGGTAAACGCCTGCGCCCTTTATTGGTGTTGCTGTGTGGCAAGGCGCTGGGCCGCGAAGGCGACGACCTGCGCCTGCTGGCTGCGACCATCGAGTTCCTGCACACCGCCACCCTGCTGCACGACGATGTGGTCGACATGTCCGGCATGCGCCGTGGCCGCTCGACCGCCAACGCCATGTGGGGCAACGCACCGAGCGTGCTGGTCGGCGACTTCCTCTATTCGCGCTCCTTCGAAATGATGGTCGAACTGGGCTCCATGCCGGTCATGAAGATCCTTTCGCAAGCGACCCGCATCATCGCTGAAGGCGAAGTGTTGCAGCTGTCAAAGGTCCGTGACGCCAGCACCACTGAAGAAACCTACATGGAAGTCATCCGCGGCAAGACCGCGATGCTCTTCGAAGCTTCGACCCACAGTGCCGCCGCTCTTTGCGAAGCCCCTGCGGAACAGGCTGAAGCCCTGCGCACCTTTGGCGATCATTTGGGCGTGGCCTTCCAACTGGTCGACGACCTGCTGGACTACAAAGGCGATGCCGAAACCCTGGGCAAGAACGTCGGTGACGATCTGGCCGAAGGCAAGCCGACCCTGCCGCTGATCTACACCATGCGCGAAGGCACGCCGGAACAGGCAGCCCTGGTGCGCAAGGCGATCCAGAAAGGCGGTATCGAAGACCTGGAAAGCATCCGCGAAGCGGTAGAAGCCTCTGGCTCGCTGGAATACACCGCGCAACTGGCCCGTGATTACGTTGCTCGTGCGATCAAATGCCTCGACGCGCTGCCTGCCAGTGAGTATCGCGATGCATTGGTTGAGCTGAGTGAGTTTGCGGTCGCGCGTACCCATTGATACGCCCTCTGTAGGAGCTGGCTTGTCGGGTCGCCGCATCGCAGCGAAGGCGGTGTTTCAGACACACCGCGTCGCCTGGTTCGCCGGCAAGCCGGCTCCTACAGGAAAGCGGCACCGCAGCGTTCGCCGGCAAGCATCCCGCCCCTCTCCCGCCTAAAACCCTATATAATGTGCGCTTTTTAGCCATCCTGAATTCAAGGAGCTTTAGTGAGCACGTTGCCACCCTGCCCAAAATGCAACTCCGAATACACCTATGAAGACGGCGCACAGCTGATCTGCCCCGAGTGTGCGCACGAATGGTCTGCCAGCGGCGAAGCCGACGTGGCGTCCGATGACACCGTGAAAAAGGATTCGGTAGGCAATGTCCTGCAGGACGGCGATACCATCACCGTGATCAAGGACCTGAAGGTCAAAGGCACGTCGCTGGTGGTCAAGGTCGGCACCAAGGTCAAGAACATCCGCTTGTGCGATGGCGATCACGACATCGACTGCAAGATCGACGGCATCGGCCCGATGAAACTCAAATCCGAGTTCGTCAGAAAAGTCTGAACTGGCTGTATTCCATCCCACGCCTTGCGTGGGATGGTGCTTCGCCCTCTTCCCGCTTTATCCCGCCTACACGCGCAATATCCAAACGCCAGCCGTTTTGACCTGACGCAAGCTTTACCCGGAAAAAAGCACAAAGCGCCAATAGGCCCTTGCTATTTGATGAATAAGAATTATTCTCATTGAAACCCATTCAATGGAGATAAGACATGACTTATTTGATCGATGCCTGGCTGGACCGCCCACACCCTTACCTCAGGATCCTGCATCGGGAAACCGGGGAAGTCTGTGCGGTGCTTGAAGAAGAAGCCTTGAGCGAGCTGCAGGATCAGGGGGATCTGGACGTCAGCGACTTGAGTTCCAGCGAGCCGGTGGTGCTCAAGGAACTGGTGCGTAATCTGTTTCTGTTCTGCTACGCCCGGGCGTTGCGCCCATCGAGTGAACTGCACCACAAGATCGAAATATGAGACAGCACAAAGAACTGTGGGAGCGAGCCTGCTCGCGATAGCATCACCGCGGTTTCACAGGAAAACCGAGTTGACCGCATCGCGAGCAGGCTCGCTCCCACATGGGTATTACAGAACGTCGAGCAGTTCGACGTCGAATACCAGTACGCTGTGCGGCGGAATGCTGCCAACGCCTTGAGCGCCGTAAGCCAGTTCGCTCGGCACGTACAGACGCCATTTGCTGCCGGCGTTCATCAGTTGCAGGGCTTCGGTCCAGCCAGCGATCACGCCGCCAACCGGGAATTCTGCCGGCTCGCCGCGCTCGTAGGAGCTGTCGAACACAGTGCCGTCGATCATGGTGCCGTGGTAGTGAGTGCGCACTTGATCTTCACGGGTTGGCTTGGCGCCTTCGCCGGCAGTCAGCACTTCAAATTGCAGGCCGGAAGCCAGGGTGGTGATGCCGTCACGCTTGGCGTTTTCAGCCAGGAAAGCCAGGCCTTCGCCAGCAGCGGCTTGAGCTTTGGCAGCAGCTTCGGCTTGCATGATTTCGCGGATCACCTTGAAGCTCGCGGACATTTCTTCCTGGCCAACACGGCTTTCTTTGCCGGTGAAGGCGTCAGTCAGGCCAGCCAGGATCGCGTCCAGGCTAACGCCCGGTGGCGGGTTGTCGCGCAGCTGGTCGCCCAGCTGACGGCCAATACCGTAGCTGACGCGGGTTTCGTCGGTGGACAGATTTACTTCGGACATGACATTGCTCCGCTGTGCGGACGGCTCAGGAACTCGCCGTGCTCGCACAGCGCATCCCGGAGCGCCCGGAACCAAAAGGGCCAGCAGACTAGCACAGATGTCATTGCGTTGATGAGAGCCTTCAGAGATGCCAGGCAGAACGGAAGGCTATCGGCACCTTCAGGCTTTCCCCCACGTTCGCACCCTGCCCGCACATTTCATCATGAACCGAGGCGTGAACAAGGTTGAAGGGTAAGGAAGGAAAGTCATGCAACACTTCACGAGCATGCTCGACCGAGCGCAGTTGAAACATATGGTCGTGAGCATCACTCAGCGGATACGCGACACCATGCATACGCGCCTCCAGCAGGTAGATCCCGCCTTCCATGGAGATCAGATTCAACTCATCGACCTTCCCTGCGATGGCATAAGCGCGTAGTTCAACAAGGTTCATGAATGCACCTCATACAGTGGCGAGCCAAGACTACTTACAGGGATAGGCCTCGGCGAATCAAAGTACAAGCCAGTAATCACACCACCTGTCCGGTTCGACCAAATACCCTTGTACGAGCCTGGCTTGCCAGCGATGGCATCAACTTGGTCTGACGATAAACCGCGGTGATGCCATCGCTGGCAAGCCAGGCTCCTACAGGGGGGGTGTACGAATCAGTGCTTGGTCAGCTTGTCCAGATAGCCCATGGCAAACGCCGACACGACGAACGTCATGTGAATGATCACGTACCACTTCAAATGCTCAGGATCAACGTTCTTGGCGTCCATGAAGATCCGCAGCAGGTGGATAGAGGAAATCGCCACAATGGAAGCGGCCACTTTCATCTTCAGAGAAGATGAATCCATGGTGCCCAGCCAGTTGAGCTTTTCCTTGTGGTCATCGATGTCCAGTTCAGAGACGAAGTTCTCGTAACCGGAAATCATCACCATCACCAGCAAACCGCCCACCAGCGCCATGTCGATCAGCGACAGCAGCACCAGAATCAGATCCGATTCTGCCATCGAGAAAACGTTAGGGATAACGTGGAAAACCTCCTGGAAGAACTTCAGCGCCAGCGCCAGCAGACCAAGGGATAGCCCGAAGTAGATCGGCGCCAGCAGCCAGCGGGAGGCGTACATTGCATTTTCGATAAAGCGTTCCATTGAATCTCACACGTGGGTTGAAAATGGCCGCGAGTATACCAGCCACCTGTCTACACCCAGAAGCAGCCAGAAGCAGCCAGAAACCGTCGAAAAATCCGCTACCTGCGCGTGTGCCACAAAGTTTTTCTGCTAGTGTCCAGACTATTGACTGCTCAGCGATGTCGGACAGGAAGACTGGAAAATGGATGTGCGATTGCCTTTAACGAGTACCGGCATTTGCCTGATCCTGCTGATGAGCGGCTGCTCGCCAAGCGAGGACAAGCGTCAGGTCAGCCTCGAGGAAAAAACCGCACAGTTCGAGCAATCGCTGGATCAGATCCAGGACCCGAAGCTCAAGGACGCGGTCTCTGAACTCGGCGGCTCACTCTTGTTGCTCGAACGTGCGCAACTCAAGCTCGACAGTAAACCGGTGGAAACCGAATACGGCGAAGACGCCCTCGCCGTGCTCAAGCACTACCCTACGCCCCAGGCTCTGGTCGACACCTACATCAATGGCCTGTTCGTGCTGCACAAGGATTCAAGTTCCGATTACCTGACAGATCTGCAACCGGTATTCCCCTTCAACTTCAGTATTCCGGCGGCGTTCCTTTTCCCCCATGGTCTGGAATGGCAATCGGTGACACTGAACAACAAACGGGTCATCCCCTTCCAGCCCGAATGGTCGGAAACCGATCCCGGTATTCAGTTCAGCCCATCGAGTTCCAACCTGACCAGCCCCGATGACCTGACGGTGACCTACCCCTTCATCAACGGCCTGGATGTGGACAAAAAAAACCAGCCGCAACCGGTGAGCGTGCAAGGCAAAGTCGAAGTGATCGCGCCACGCCGGCTCTACAGCTTCGACCTGACCAAAAAGGATGTCGGACAGACGCGCACCAACGACAACCTCAGCGTCACCCTGTTGAAGCTAGAAAAGAACTACGCCGAAATTGAATACAGCAACAACGCCCCACTGCCCCCCGAAGTCGCTGAAACCCGGTTGATCCCACTGATTGTTCAGGCCAAAGACACCACAGGGCAGTTCCTCTCGCGCGCAGGCTCGATCAACGAAACCGCCACGCAAATTGCTTTCTATCAAAAACAACTGGCGAAAATGCAGCAGCAGAAGGCCTGGAGCGACGCGTTCGAACAACAGCTCAATGAAGAACAGCGCACGTTCGAGCAGCAGCAGGGACAGCATTATTCCAAGGTGTACTTCAACGGGCCGATCGAGACCCTTGAGGTCAGCCTGTTGGACTTCTCGGCTGCCACCATAACCCGCAAAGACCTCAACCTGCCGATACGCCGCTTCGACCCGCACACCACGGGAAAAACCATCCCGCCGCTGAGCTTACCGGTGGTGGTGTATGACGATCAGACGCCGAACTGGCTCAAGGGCGCGACACTGAGTGAGGAACAGCTGAAAAAAAGCATCAACGTCATTCAGTCCGTGGAGGACCCGAGCGCCGCGCGCATCGAATTCGATCACCCCAGAAGCTTCAATGACGAGTTGCTCGGCAGCACCTTCAGCCCCGGCGATAGCCCGCTCAGTTTTTTTACCGCGGACAGTAGCGGCAAACGCGATGAGCCAATCGAACTGCCATCGCAGGCGTATCAGGTTGACCCTCTACGCGGCACGATCACTTACGACCTGAACCTGTTTCCACAAACGCCAGYGTACGCCGTGGGCTCCATGCCGTTGTTTCTGGCCACGATCGAGAAGCAGACGCTCGACACCCGGAAATTGCCCAAGGGCCTGGAGCTCAAAGGCAATGCGCTGGTGGTGGATTTAAAGCTGTTCCCTGCGCAGGACTGGCGATTTTTTGCCAAGGACGACAGCGGGAACTATCTGAAAGAGATTCTTGCGGTCACGCATCACGCAAGCGCCGAAGGCCCGGCGTTATTCGAGGTGCATTACTTTTATGGTCAGCCGACACACCTGGAAAGCTATCAGCGCACCGAACTCACCACCGTGCAATATGGTTTCGAGGTCCAACTGTCCAAGGCTGATCCAAGTGAACTTGATCAATAACCCGCTCAGTGATCGGGCCGGTACTCGAAGCCACCGAGATTGCGGCAACGGCCACCGTTGATTTCCCGCAGTTGGGCTTGCAGGTGCAGGCACCAGATTTGTGGATCGTCGGCCAGTTCGTAGCCGTGCAGGGTCAGGCTTTCAACGATGGTGTCGAGGATTGATTCAGCCACGATAGGACCATGAAACGGGCCTTGCGCCTTGATGGCCGAGGGCTGCTCGCCGGCCATCCCGGCGGCGAAGAGCAAGGTCCACATGCCCGTATCTCCCGCCAGAGGGCGGATGGCACACTCGATACGGGTTACAAGGCCCAGGCATTGACGGGTGAGGCAGAGGTTGCGCGACATGGCGGCGACCCTCGGTAGATCTGGTATTCAGCCCCCACATAGGAACTGTCTCGATCCAGTGATTACTGTCGATATCCTTGAGCAGAGAATAGAAGAAAAGTCCGCACCGTACGTCAGGCGAGACCAGAAGGCGCCGAATGGTCATTGTGTGAAGCTTGACGTCAGAGTGATGGCACTTTTTCATGCTGCACCCGATACAAATGTGGGAGTGAGCCTGCTCGCGATAGCGGTGTGTCAGGCAACAATGATGTCAACTGACACTCCCTCTTCGCGAGCAAGCTCGCTCCTACAGTGGATCCGTGTGATCCGCTTAATTGTTTGCGTCAGGCCGGTTTTGTTTCTGCCAACGCCTCTTGCGCCATCTCTTTCTCGGCTTCCTTGAGATCTTCTTCGCTGATCATTTCCGCGATCACGCGCAATCGTTCCACCACCCGCGCATTGACGCTGCCTTCCGGAAACTCGCCATTCTCATCCGGCGCACCGGCAGGCTCGCCGACCAACAGGCTCAAGGCCTCGTCCGCCTGACGCACCGCGTAAACATGGAACTGCCCCGCGCGCACCGCCGCCAAGACCTTCTCGTCGAGCATCAACGTGGCAACGTTCGCTTGCGGAATGATCGCCCCTTGCTGACCGGTCAGCCCGCGCGCTTCGCAGAGCCGGAAGAAGCCTTCGATCTTCTCGTTGACCCCGCCTACCGCCTGCACTTCGCCGAACTGGTTGATCGAACCGGTAATCGCAAAGCACTGCTTGAGCGGTGTTTTCGACAAGGCCGAAATCAGCGTACAGGCCTCGCCCAGCGACGCACTGTCGCCATCGACATAACCGTAGGACTGCTCCAGGGCGATGCTCGCGGAAATGGCCAGCGGGAATTCCTGGGCGTAACGACTGCCCAAGTACCCCGTGAGGATCATCACGCCTTTTGAGTGAATCGGCTGCCCGAGGTTGACCTCACGCTCGATGTCGACAATGCCACTGCCGCCCGGATACACCGTGGCGGAAATACGAGCCGGCACACCGAAGGCCGAGTCGCCGACTTCCAGCACCGTCAGCCCGTTGCACTTGCCGACGGCCGCGCCATCGGTATCGATCAGGATAATCCCGGCCAGCATGTCGTCGAGAATCCGCGCCGAGACGCGTCCGGTGCGGGTCGCCTTGGCCTTGAGCGCACGCTCGATGTGTCCCGCGTCGGTCATTTCATCACCGGCCAGGTGGCGAATGAAATCCGCTTCGCTGACCAGCTGGAACAGATCACCGATTCGCGCCGACAAACGCTCCTGGTGCTCGGCCAGGCGCGCGCTGTAGGTGGCCAGACGCGCCACGGCATCCGCCGTCAACGGGGCCATGCCTTCTTCGGAGGTGCGGGTTTTGAGCAACTGGGCGAACTGCTCTAGGCTCTCGTCGACCATCGGGATGTCTTCGTCGAAGTCCACCAGGACGCGGAACATCTCCTGGAAGTCCGGATCGAGGTCTTGCAGCGTGTAATACAGCTGACGAGCACCGATGATGACGACTTTGACCTGCAACGGGATGTGTTGCGGCGTCAGGGTCACGGTGGCCAGACGGCCCAGTTCACCCAATGGCGATTCCATTTTCAACTTGCGCGATTGCAGGGCGCGCTTGAGCGCATCCCAGACGAACGGCTCGCTGAGCATTTTTTCCGCTTCAAGGATCAGAAAGCCGCCGTTGGCCCGGTGCAAGGCACCCGGTCGCAGTTGCCGATAGGTCGTGTACAACGCGCCCTGATCGGTGCTGTATTCAATGCGGCCAAACAGGTTTTCATAAGTCGGGTGCGGTTCGAACACCACCGGCGCACCGCCGCTGGCCGAATGCCCGACCACCAGGCTCGGTGCGTATTGCTCTTCCAGCAGCTTGCGGGCAATCGCGTCGGTCTTGCTGTCGTCCACCAGTTGCTCGACCACCGTTTTCAGCAGGTAAACCTGCATCGCCTGCAGGTAACCGCACACGGCTGCGTTCTCGGCGTACTTCTCCGACAAAGGCGACAGCAACGGCTGCAACGCCAGCGTGATGGTTTCTTCGTTGAGGTGGCGCAGTTGATTGCTCGACTCACGCTTCCATTGCGGCAGGCTGGCGAGTTCTTCGTTCAGACGCTCTTCCAGGCCGGAAATGTCCTCGTGAAAACGTTCGCGATCGGCTTCCGGCAACTGGGCGAATTCCGCTTCATCCAGCGCTTTGCCTTCGCTCATCGGGGTAAAGGCGATGTTGCTCGCGTCGCGGTACAGGGCGACTTCTTTTTCCAGGGCCAGACGCTCGATGACGTCCAGCGCCTTGTCGTAGCGTTGGTTGAAGGCGCGGTCGATGGCGCTTTTCTTCTGCTGGTAGGACGGGTGTTCAAACACCGCCGGAAAGGTCGCCAGCAGGTTGTCGATCAAGCCATTGATATCGCCGATGAAAGCGCCCGCGGTGCCAGACGGCAATTCCAGGGCGCGTGGCTCGCGCGGTTCATCGAAATTGTTGACATAGACCCAGTCCGCCGGGGTCTGCAGGCGCTTGCCTTCGGCTTTCAGGTAACGTTTGACGAACGAGAACCGGCCGGTGCCTGGCTCACCCATGACAAAGACGTTGTAACCGGGGCGTGGCATGGCCACACCGAACTGCAAGGCTTCGACCGCACGTTCCTGGCCAAGCACACCGCGGAAGGGCTCCAGATCATTGGTGGTAGAGAAGCTGAACTGTTCAGCGGAAAACGGACGGGTCAGCGCTTCGGGCGCTAGACGCAAGCTGGCAGCAACAGGATCAGGCATCGGGCTTCCTTACATCAGGCGGGGCAGATAGCGGCATTCTGGCGCTGCCCATACCTCACTTGCAAGGCGCACCTCCAGCCAAAGCATAGACAAACTGCCATCCCCTGGCGGGCCGGGGCTAAATCAATGATTTCAGCGGGCGTTTTGCAAAAAATCACGGAACCCCAGGATCGCGCCTAAACTCCAAACTGCGCGGCTGGACCAATAACCGGCCTAACTGACGCCAGAGTGGCACCAGTCTCCCTTGTCCATCGGTATGCACACAAAGAGAACTTTGCTATGAAACGGATTCTTCTCGGTACTCTCTTCACCGTTGTATCCCTCAACGCCATGGCGCAAGCCCCAGGCGGCCCGGATTGCGGATGGGGCAACATGCTGTTCGCAGGTCAGCGTGGCACCCCGTCTCACATCATGGCCTCCATCACCAACGGCACATCCGGCAACGCAACCTTTGGTATGACCTCCGGCACCAACGGCTGCGCAACGAATTCGTCGCTGACCTACGGTGGCAAATCCTGGTTTGCCATGAATGGCATGATGAACGAGCTGTCCGAAGACATGGCTAAAGGTCAGGGCGAAGCGCTGACCACTTACGCCGTGGTCCTGGGCGTGGCACCGGAAGACCGTGCGCATTTCGCCGCCGTGACTCACGAGCATTTCCAGCAAATTTTCAGCAAGGCGGATGTGACCGCTGAAGACGTGCATACCAACACCCTGGCCGTTCTGAAGAACGATCCGCGTCTCGCCAAGTACGCCACTCAAGCTTAAGCTCGACCCGCCCGCTCCTTTCGGGGAGCGGATTTATTTTTTTGGCCCGCCCCTCTTTGGGTCTTTGTTTTTTTCGACTTAAGTTGCCCACTATGCTCAAACGCCTTGCCTGGCTGGCGCTCTGTGTCTGCGCCCCGCTGTCTGCTGCGCCGCACATCGACCCTCAACGTTTGCAGCAATTGGCCAATGACCCCTTCTGGATTTCTCTGGGACACTACGAAACCGCCAAGCTCGGCGGCTGGCGCAGTTATATCAGCGACAAGGCGTTCTTCCTGGCGCCCGACGGCAACGAACACCCCGACCGTGAACTGGCCGCCACCGTGCAAGCGTTGTACGCCTCGGCCAGTGCTGGCGAACAACACGCCCAATGTGTCTATCCGGCCCGTACCCGCTGGCTGAAGGCGCAGCTCAACCTGACCGGTCTGCCGACGCTTGCCTGCACTGAGTTCAAGCAATGGTTCAAGGACGTCTCGCCGCACAGTGCGGTGATGATTTTCCCGGCGGCTTACTTGAACAGTCCATCATCGATGTTCGGCCACACGTTGCTGCGCATTGACCAAGCGGATGTGCAAAGCGACCACACGGCCCTGCTCAGTTACGCAATCAACTTCGGCGCCTTCATCGAAGGTTCGGACAACAGCATCCTCTTCGCCTGGAAAGGCTTGATGGGTGGCTATCCGGGGCTTTTTTCGCTCGTGCCCTATCAGGAAAAACTCTCGGAATACCGCAGCCTCGAGAACCGTGACTTGTGGGAGTACCGGCTGAACCTGACCCCGCCAGAAACCGAACGCATGGTCGAGCACGTCTGGGAGCTGAAGCAGGTCCGGTTCGACTATTTCTTCTTCGACGAAAACTGCTCCTATCGCTTGCTTGAATTGCTGCAAGTGGCGCGGCCCAGTCTGCGGCTGACTGAGCAATTCCCGCTGACAGCGATTCCTACCGACACCGTCAAAGCCGTGAAAGCCGCCGGTTTGGTGGAATCGATTGAATATCGCCCGTCCCGCGAGCGTGAGTTGTTAAGTCGTGCCGAACCGCTGAATCCTGATGAACTGCAATGGGTGTTGAAAGTCAGCGCTGACCAGAAACAGTTGCAAGAACCCGCTTTCAAGGCGCAACCCAAGGATCGCCAGGCGCTGATCATCGACGCGGCCTATCGTCTGGAGCGCTACCGTGCCAACGGCCAGGAACGCGACCCCGCGCAGGCTCAGCGCAGTTTTGAATTGCTGCGGGCGATCAACCAGAACCCGGCACCGGAACTGGACATCCCGCAACCCGGCCTGCCCGAGGACGGTCATGAATCCCGCACCTGGCAGGCCGGCGTCGGCACCCGGGGTGACAAGGCGTTCGGCGAATACGGTCTGCGCATGGCCTATCACGATCTCAACGACAACGCCGAGAGCTTCCCGCTCGGCGCACAAATTGAAATCCTGCAAATGAAACTGCGCCAGTACGAAGACAATCACTGGCAGTTTCAACAGCTGGATCTGGCGACGATTCGCTCCTTCACCCCCCGCAGCGAGCTGCTGCAACCGTTGTCATGGCAGGTGACTGGCGGCCTGGAACGCGTGCCGGGCAAACATGACGACGAAACCCTGGTCAGTCACATCAATGGCGGAGGCGGCGGTACCTGGCAACTGGGCGACGACATGCTCGGTTTTGCCTTGGGTACCGCGCGCATTGAACACAATAACGACTTCGCCGGTTTCATCGCCCCGGCGGCGGGTTTCAACACCGGCGTGCTGTGGAAAAACCCGCTGGGCTATTTCAGCCTGGAGACCAAAGGCGATTTCTTCAGCAATGGTGAAGTGCGCCGTAGCATCAGCCTGAATCAGCAGTGGGAGCTATCACGCAACCTGGGCCTGCGCCTGAGCGCCCAGCGCGAATTCAGCCACCTCGCCACCCCCGAGAACGAAGTGATGCTTGAGGTGAAGTGGTATCACTACTAACCACCCCGCGTAACCTGTAGGAGCCCAGCTTGCTGGCGATGGCATCAATGCGGTTATTCAGATAGACCGGGTGATGCCATCGCCAGCAAGCTGTGCTCCTACATACCTGCCAAAATGGCCCAAACCCTATAACGGGAGAAAATCATGAGCCGGGCATTCGTCAACGAAGATAACGCCGCCGCGCAAGCCGATCAGCCGGTCGAACGGCAGGTCAGCGCGCAGCCCAATTACGTCACGCCCACGGGCCTGGCCCAATTGCAGGCGAAAGTCGCCGAGGTGCAAAACCTGATCAATGAACAGAGCGCGAAAGGTGAACTGGCCGACAAACAGCGCCAGGCTGATCTTGAGCGTGACTGGCGGTATTTCAATCAGCGCCTGCAAAGCGCTCAGTTGGTCGTGCCGGCCTCCTCGATCAACAAGGTACAGATTGGCGCCTGGGTGACCTTTGCCGATGAACAGGGCAGCGAGCAGCGTGTGCAGTTGGTGGGCGAGGATCAGGCGGATGCCGCCAGCGGGTTGATCAATTGGGGCTCGCCGTTGGGGCGGGCGTTGCTGGGCGCGCAGGTGGGGGATGAGGTGGTGTGGAAGCGGCCGGTGGGGGATTTGGTGATTGAGGTTTTGCATATAGAGATTGGGTGACCTTTTGGCCGCCATCGCTAGCAGGCTAGCTCCCACAGGGGTTATGTGATCGACACAAATCCACTGTGGGAGCTAGCCTGCTAGCGATGGCCGCACCACGGTATCACTGAGCGCCCATAAAAAAACGGAGCCCGAAGGCTCCGCTTTTCATGCAACCAGCCCCGATCAGGCCAGTTTTTTGTGCCGTACACGATGCGGCTGAGTAGCCGCTTCGCCGAGACGCTTGCGGCGATCGGCTTCGTATTCGCTGTAGTTACCTTCGAAGAACACCGCTTGCGAGTCGTCTTCGTACGCCAGGATGTGCGTCGCGACGCGGTCAAGGAACCACCGATCGTGAGAGATCACAATGGCGGCGCCCGGGAAGTCCAGCAGGGCTTCTTCCAGAGAACGCAGGGTTTCAACGTCAAGGTCGTTGGACGGTTCGTCGAGCAGCAGGACGTTGCCGCCCTCTTTCAGGGTCAGCGCCAGGTGCAAGCGACCGCGCTCACCACCGGACAGGTCTTTGACGAACTTCTGCTGATCGCCGCCCTTGAAGTTGAAGCGACCGACGTAGGTACGCGACGGGATCTCGTAGTTGCCAATGCGGATCTGATCCGAACCTTCGGAGATTTGCTGGAATACAGTCTTGCTGCCATCCAGGTCTTCGCGGCTCTGATCGACACACGCCAACTGCACGGTTTCGCCGACTTCGATGCTGCCCGAGTCCGGCGTTTCCTTGCCCATCAACATGCGGAACAGGGTCGATTTACCGGCACCGTTACCGCCGATCACGCCAACGATGGCGCCTTTAGGCATGGAGAACGACAGGTTGTCGATCAACACGCGATCGCCGTAGCCCTTGGTGACGTTCTTGAATTCGATGACCTTGTCGCCCAGGCGCGGACCGGCCGGGATGTAGATCTCGTTGGTTTCGCTGCGCTTCTGGAATTCCTGCGATTGCATTTCTTCGAAGCGTTGCAGACGAGCCTTGGATTTCGACTGGCGGGCCTTGGCGCCTTTGCGCACCCACTCCAGTTCTTCCTTCATGGCCTTTTCGTGAGCCGACTGCTGCTTGGATTCGGCCGCCAGACGATCGGACTTGGCTTCGAGCCAACCCGAATAGTTGCCCTCGTACGGAATACCGGCGCCGCGGTCGAGTTCCAGAATCCAGCCGGCAACGTTGTCCAGGAAGTAACGGTCGTGCGTGATCGCAACCACGGTGCCCGGGAAATCGTGCAGGAAGTGCTCCAGCCAGGCGACGGAATCGGCGTCCAGGTGGTTGGTCGGTTCGTCGAGCAGCAACATGTCAGGGGCGGACAGCAGCAGGCGGCACAGGGCCACACGACGCTTTTCACCACCAGAGAGAAATTCGACCTTGGCGTCCCACGCCGGCAGACGCAGCGCATCGGCGGCGACTTCCAGTTGGCGGTCAAGGTTGTGACCGTCGCTGGCTTGCAGGATGGCTTCGAGCTTGGCCTGTTCTGCCGCCAGTTTGTCGAAGTCGGCATCTTCTTCAGCGTAAGCCGCGTAAACCTCGTCCAGGCGTGCCTGGGCGTTCTTGATCACGCTGACCGCTTCCTCGACCACTTCACGCACGGTCTTGGTCGGATCCAGGATCGGTTCCTGTGGCAGGTAGCCGATGTTCAGCTCTGGCATCGGGCGGGCCTCGCCCTCGAACTCGGTGTCGACGCCGGCCATGATTTTCAGCAGCGTGGACTTACCCGAACCGTTGAGGCCGAGTACACCGATCTTGGCGCCAGGGAAGAACGACAGAGAAATGTTTTTCAGGATTTCCCGCTTCGGCGGAACAACTTTGCCCAGCCGATGCATGGTGAAGACGTATTGAGCCATGGAGAACCTTGGGTCAGTGACAGATGAATGATTGGAGCGCAGGCGAAGCCCGACCAGACCGTGCGCGTCGTCCGATTGATGGGGATCAATGCGTGCGCGCTGAAAAAGTCTGAGTTTAGGGGGCGTTCTCAATTAGTTTCCGCGCCGTGTTGTCGCCTTAAAGCGGGCCAGGCAAGGCGCAGGCCGCTGGGAATGGTTGTTCCCTTTCCAAGGCCTGCTGTTGTGCAGGGCTGCGTTGCTCGAAGCTTATTTGGAATGACCAAACCACGCTTCTCGCGCCTTGCCCTGCACAACAGCAGACCCGGCGCGGCGCGGAAACTAATTGAGAATGCCCCCTAAGAGCTGGAACGCTCCCGCGTAACCGGCAAAGCTACCTGATTGACGGAAGGCAGTCCAGCCGAGCGGGACTGGCACTTCGCCACAACTCAAGGCATGCTAGCCGCCCTTCGGGCGCGCGACTTATAGTGCACGTCGCGCCAGCCCAGCCAAACCGCAGGATTTCAGTTTGTCTAATGCCACTCCGCCCGTTTCCGTGAGCGCCCCCAGTCCTGCGACCGGCTCACCCCTGCGCGGAACCTTGAAGGGCACACTGGCCACCCTCGTCCTGTTGCTGCTCGCCCTGCTGTTCTGGCAGTTGCTGGATCAGCTTCGCGAAACCCAGAAAAGCCAACGCCAATACACCATCGATTACACCGCCGATCTGGCCGCGCAAGTCAGCCTGAACATGGCGCTCAACGCTCAGATCGCCCTCAACCTGCTACCGATCGTCGAACAACCGCAAAGCGCCGACGAACAGCAGGCGCTGCTGCGCAAGCTGCAACGGTCATTGCCCGAGCTGCGCAGCCTGGTGTTGCTCAGCCCTTCCGGAAAAATCCTCAGCGACAGCGCCGATGACAACCAGGACGCCGATTACCTGAGAGAACTGGTCCGGCGCAGTCATGCCCAGGCGCACTACTTCAGCAACGCCGATGACGGTTCGGTGGTGCATCTACTGTTGCATCAAGCCAGCGGTAGCACCCGAGGCTATTGGGCCCTGCGCCTGACGCCGACCTTTTTCTCAGGCCTGATCAAACAAGACGAAGCCGGTATCCGCCCGCTGTGGCTGGTGGAAAACCGGGTCAATCGCCAGATCATCAGCCGCAATGATGCATTGCCCTCAAGCAAGCCAACCGTGCTGACGCCGGATGAACTGGCCAGCAGTGTGCTGACCGTTCCCTTGAGCAACAGCGACTGGCAACTGCGTGGGTTGTTTGATCGGCATCGCGTGCTCGAAGACCTGCTGCCGGCGTTCATTGGCAAATGCCTGCTGGGCCTGGCGCTTTCTCTACTGCCATTCATTGCGCTGCTGAACATGCGCCGGCGTCAACGCCAACTGAATGAGGGCCGTCGACGTTATCAGGACATTTTCGAAGGCACCGGCGTTGCCCTCTGCGTACTCGACGTGGCCGGGCTCAAGAACTTTTTCGACAAGGCTCAGCTGCACAGCCGCGAACAATTGCAAACCTGGCTTGATTCCCCGGAACAACGTCGGCAACTGCTTCAGCAATTGCACATCACCGAGGTCAACCAGGTTGCCCTGCAACTGCTCAACGTCAAATCTTGCGATCAAGCCTGGAACCTGCTGATCGACGGCAACCCGCTGGACGGCACCGCCATCGGCAATCAAGTGCTCGAAGCGGTGTTCAACCAGCAGAAGCAGCTTGAGCTGGAAATCAAACTGCAGGACGCCCATGACCGCGATCAGCATTTGTGGCTGGTCCTGCACCTGCCGGTCGATCAGGACGACTATAAAGCCGTGATCCTTAGCATCACCGACATCACCAGCCGCAAACTGATCGAGCTGTCGCTGCTGGAACGTGAAAGCTTCTGGTCCGATGTGGTGCGCACCGTGCCGGATCACCTGTATGTGCAGGACGTGATCAGCCAGCGGATGATTTTCAGCAACCACCACCTGGGGCACACCCTGGGTTACGACCGCACTGAACTGCATCAAATGGGTGAGTATTTCTGGGAGATCCTGCTGCACCCCGAAGACGCCGATTTTTACCACCGCTCACGCCAGATCCAGCGCCAGGGTGGTTACAGCCAATTGATGCAGTGCCAACTGCGCTTCCGCCACCGTGATGGCCAATGGCGGCGGTTCGAGATTCGCGAACAAGCCTTGGCACGGGACAAGCACAATCAGGTCACGCGCATTATTGGTGTGGCCAAGGACATCACCGATCAGATCGAAGCCAGTGAGTCGTTGCGCGATAGCGAGCAGCGTTACCGGATGCTCGCCGAAAGCATCAGCGACGTGATTTTCTCTACGAACAGCAAGCTGTCGCTCAACTACGTCAGCCCTTCGGTGCAGGCAGTGCTCGGTTACGACGCGGAGTGGATCTTCCAGAACGGCTGGCAATCGATCATTGCCAACCCGCAGCAACTGACCGGCATCTTCAGTCTGATGGATCGGGTTGGCAAAGCGCTGGATAAACCCGAGCAACTGGCGCTGTTGCGCAGCCAGGTGCAGACCCAATTGTTTCTGTTCGATTGTCTGCGGGCCGACGGGCGCAAGATTCCCATCGAGCTGCGGGTGGTGCTGGTCTGGGACGAACACGGCGCATTCGAAGGCGTGCTCGGTGTCGGTCGCGACATCAGCCAGCAGCGCCGGGCCGAGAAAGACCTGCGCATGGCAGCCACGGTGTTTGAACACTCGACCTCGGCCATTCTGATCACCGACCCGGCCGGTTACATCGTTCAGGCCAACGAAGCGTTCAGTCGCGTCAGCGGGTATGCCGTGGAGCAAGTGCTCGACCAGTTGCCGAACATGCTGACCGTCGACGAGCATCAGGAATCGCATCTGCGCTACGTGCTCAAGCACCTTCATCAGCACAGCACCTGGGAAGGCGAAGTCTGGCTCAGACGACGCAACGGCGAACACTACCCGGCCTGGGTCGGCATCACGGCCGTGCTTGACGATGAAGGTGATCTGGCCAGTTACGTGTGCTTCTTCAGCGACATCAGTGAACGTAAAGCCAGTGAACAGCGGATTCACCGCCTCGCCTACTACGACGCCCTGACCCATCTGCCCAACCGCACGCTGTTTCAGGATCGCCTGCACACCGCGCTGCAATCGGCGGAAAGGCAGAAGTCCTGGGTGGTGTTGATGTTCCTCGACCTGGACCGTTTCAAGCCGATCAACGACTCCCTCGGTCACGCCGCCGGCGACCGCATGCTCAAGGAAATGGCCACGCGCCTGCTTGGCTGCGTCGATGATGACGACACCGTGGCACGCATGGGCGGCGACGAATTTACCTTGCTGCTGCAGCCACGGGTCAACCGCGAAATCGCTCTGAATCGGGCGATTCATGTGGCCGAACAGATTCTCGCCAGCCTGGTGAAACCCTTTGTGCTGGAAGGCCGCGAGTTCTTCGTCACGGCCAGCATCGGGATCGCCCTGAGCCCGCAAGACGGCAACGAACTCAGCCAGTTGATGAAGAACGCCGACACCGCGATGTACCACGCCAAGGAACGCGGCAAGAACAACTTCCAGTTTTATCAGGCGGACATGAACGCCAGCGCCCTGGAACGTCTGGAGCTGGAAAGCGACCTTCGCCATGCCCTCGAACAGAACGAATTCGTGCTGTATTACCAACCGCAGTTCAGCGGCGATGGCAAACGATTGACTGGTGCCGAAGCTTTGCTGCGCTGGCGTCATCCGCGACGCGGGCTGGTGCCGCCGGGGGACTTCATACCGGTACTCGAAGAGCTCGGCTTGGTGGTGGATGTCGGTGACTGGGTGATCAGCGAAGCGTGCCGTCAGCTCAAGACCTGGCACCAGACGAAGGTCCGTGTGCCGAAGGTTTCGGTGAACATTTCGGCTCGGCAGTTCTCGGACGGCCAGTTGGGCACGCGAATCGCCACCATCCTCAAGGAAACCGGCCTGCCGCCGGCGTGCCTGGAGCTGGAGCTGACCGAAAGTATCCTGATGCGCGAAGTCAGCGAGGCGATGCAGATTCTCGCCGGGTTGAAAAACCTCGGCCTGAGCATCGCGGTCGACGACTTCGGCACTGGTTATTCATCGCTCAACTACCTCAAGCAATTCCCGATCGACGTGCTGAAAATCGACCGTACGTTTGTCGATGGCCTGCCGTCCGGTGAACAGGATGCGCAAATTGCCCGGGCGATCATCGCCATGGCTCACAGCCTGAATCTGGCGGTGATCGCCGAGGGCGTGGAAACCCACGAGCAACTGGACTTCCTGCGTGAACATGGTTGTGATGAGGTTCAGGGCTATCTGTTCGGCCGGCCGATGCCACCCGGCCAGTTTGAAGCGCAGTTCAGCAATGATGCGCTGTTCATGTTCGACTGATTCTTTCAGTGGGGCAGATGGCCCCTTCGCGAGCAGGCTCGCTCCCACATTTTGAAATGCATTTCCCTGTGGGAGCGAGCCTGCTCGCGAAGGGGTCGGCACGTTCACCGCTGATCCCCGCATGAACACCACTTGTCCGCGACATGATGTCCTTTCATATGCCATCTAAAACCCATTGGGTTAGAATGCCCCCCTTTTCTGCCCCCGATCCTTGAGGACCGCCATGTTCAGCCGTGATTTGACTATTGCCAAGTACGACGCCGACCTTTTTGCCGCCATGGAGCAAGAAGCTCAGCGCCAGGAAGAACACATCGAGCTGATCGCTTCAGAAAACTACACCAGCCCAGCGGTGATGGAAGCTCAAGGCTCGGTACTGACCAACAAGTACGCCGAAGGCTACCCGGGCAAGCGCTACTACGGTGGTTGCGAGTTCGTCGACGTCGTCGAGCAACTGGCCATCGACCGTGCCAAAGAACTGTTCGGTGCCGATTACGCAAACGTTCAGCCACACGCCGGTTCCCAAGCCAACAGCGCCGTTTACCTGGCCCTGCTGTCGGCTGGCGACACCATCCTGGGCATGAGCCTGGCCCACGGTGGTCACCTGACCCACGGTGCCAGCGTTTCGTCCTCCGGCAAGCTGTACAACGCCATCCAGTACGGCATCGACGCCAACGGCCTGATCGACTACGACGAAGTCGAGCGTCTGGCGGTTGAGCACAAGCCGAAAATGATCGTGGCCGGTTTCTCTGCCTACTCGCAGATCCTCGACTTCCCGCGTTTCCGCGAAATCGCCGACAAAGTGGGCGCTTACCTGTTCGTCGACATGGCCCACGTGGCCGGTCTGGTCGCCGCTGGCGTCTACCCGAACCCGGTGCCATTCGCTGACGTCGTGACTACCACCACGCACAAGACCCTGCGCGGTCCACGTGGCGGCCTGATCCTGGCTCGCGCCAACGCCGACATCGAGAAGAAGCTGAACTCCGCGGTATTCCCGGGCGCCCAGGGTGGCCCGCTGGAGCACGTGATCGCCGCCAAAGCGATCTGCTTCAAGGAAGCGCTGCAGCCTGAGTTCAAGACCTACCAGCAACAAGTGGTGAAAAACGCCAAAGCTATGGCCGGCGTGTTCATCGAGCGCGGTTTCGACGTGGTCTCCGGCGGTACCGAGAACCACCTGTTCCTGCTGTCGCTGATCAAGCAGGAAATCTCCGGTAAAGACGCCGACGCCGCTCTGGGCAAAGCGTTCATCACCGTGAACAAGAACTCCGTGCCTAACGACCCTCGCTCCCCGTTCGTCACCTCCGGCCTGCGCTTCGGCACTCCGGCTGTGACCACTCGCGGCTTCAAGGAAGCAGAGTGCATGGAACTGGCCGGCTGGATCTGCGACATCCTGGCAGACCTGAACAACGAAGCGGTGATCGACGCCGTTCGTGAGAAGGTCAAGGCTATCTGCAAGAAGCTGCCGGTGTACGGCGCCTGATCAGCCCGCTAAACCGCAGCAATGAAAAAACCGGCCAGTGAATGGCCGGTTTTTTTTCGTCTGCGATTTATCGCTTTCCCCCTGTAGGAGCAACCGGTCAGACCGGTCATGCCAATTTTTGTATCCACTCTTGTAATCCTGAAAAAACCCAGCGTACACTGCGCCTGCACTGGACATACCGGTAAGACCACAATAATTAAGTCCTGAATCTGATGCGCTTAAGCGTAAGGCCGCCAGGACACCGACCAGGATTCCTCCCATGCTCAGATGGTGCTCGCGTTCAATCTTCCTTCAAGTGGTTCTCGGACTGGTGCTCGGCATCGTCTGCGGGCTGACCCTTCCTGAATACTCGGCCCAGCTCAAACCGCTCGGCGACGGTTTCATCAAACTGATCAAGATGCTCATCGGCCTGATCGTGTTCTGCGTGGTGGTCAGCGGCATCAGCGGTGCCGGCGACCTGAAGAAAGTCGGCCGCATCGGCCTGAAATCGGTGATCTACTTTGAAATCCTGACCACCATCGCCCTGGTGATCGGCTTGGTGTTCGCCTTCAGCACCGGCATCGGCAGCGGCGCGAACATTCATCTGGATCAGCTCTCCGCCGCCGACATGGGTGACATCGCCCAGCGCGGCCAGCACATGCACACCACCACGCAATTCCTGATGGACCTGATCCCGACTTCGGTGATTGGCGCCTTCGCTGACAACAACATTCTGCAGGTGCTGCTGTTCTCGGTGCTGTTCGGCAGTGCGCTGAACCTGGTGGGTGAAGCGGCCTCGGGCATCTCCCGGCTGATCAATGAGCTGAGCCACGTGATCTTTCGCATCATGGGCATGATCGTGCGCCTGGCACCGATTGGTGTGTTCGGCGCCATCGCTTTCACCACCAGCAAATATGGCCTGGATTCGCTGCAGCATCTGGGCAGCCTGGTCGGCCTGTTTTACCTGACTTGCGTGGCGTTTGTGTCGCTGATTCTGGGGCTGGTGATGCGTCTGTCCGGCCTGCGGATGTGGCCGCTGCTCAAGTACCTGCGCGAAGAACTGCTGATCGTCATGGGCACCGCTTCGTCCGACGCCGTGTTGCCGCAAATCATGCGCAAGCTTGAGCATCTGGGCATCGGCAGCTCGACGGTCGGGCTGGTGATTCCCACCGGTTACTCGTTCAACCTTGACGGTTTCTCGATCTACCTGACCTTGGCCATCGTGTTCATTGCCAACGCCACCGGCACGCCGCTGGCCATGACTGACCTGCTGACCATTTTGCTGGTGTCGCTGATCACCTCCAAAGGTGCCCACGGGATTCCCGGCTCGGCGCTGGTGATCCTGGCGGCAACATTGACCGCGATCCCGGCGATTCCGGTGGTCGGCCTGGTGTTGGTGCTCGCGGTGGACTGGTTCATGGGGATCGGCCGCGCGCTGACCAACCTGATCGGCAACTGCGTCGCCACCGTGGCCATCGCCCGCTGGGAGAAGGACATCGATATCCAGCGCGCGAACAAGGTGCTTTCTGGTCAGGTGGGTTATACCTTCCAACCGAGAAAACCGGTCGCGCCGGCGCATCAGCAGGAATTTTGAATCATGTGGGAGCCCTCCAGACGGCGGGCTCCCCTGCCTTTATCCATGGAGCAACCCGTGATTACCACTTCAACGGTCGTCAATTCAGTCGTAGAAAAACTTCGGGCCGCACTGGCCCGCGGTCAGTGGCGCTCCGGCGAGATGTTGCCGGGACAGCGTGAACTGGCCGAACAACTGGGTATCAGCCGTCCGAGCCTGCGGGAAGCGGTGATCGTGCTGGAAACCCTGGGCCTTGTGCGTTCCATGCCGGGCAAAGGCGTGGTGGTGCTGGACGCCCACCTCAGTGACAGCCAAAGCCACGACAGCGCAGTGGCTGGCGCGAGCCTGGAAGACGTGCTGCAACTGCGCTACACCCTTGAGCCGTTCATCGTCGGTCTGGTGGCGCAGTCGATCAGCAGCAAGGAAGTCGGGCAACTGCGCCTGACCCTGATGGATATGCGCGAAGCGCTGGAAGCCAACGACGCCGAGGCCGGGGTCAACGCCTACATCGCCTTCCACGAAGAATTGTTCACGCTGACGTCGAACCCGATTTTCCAGAGCGTGGTGCAGCAGACCAGCAACGCACTCAAGCAAAGCGCTGAAGTGTTGCGTAACTCGCCGGAACACTTGGCCGAACGTCTTGAAGAAAACGAAGCCGTGGTGCGCGCGATCCGCAGCAAGAACAGCGCCCAGGCCAGCGCCGAAATGCGCCGACACATTCTTCGCGAAGGGCAGCGGATGGGCATCGAATTGAACATCCCGGACGACAACCTCGGCAGTTGAAACCTTTGGAACCGGAGACAGGCCATGAACAGCTTCGCTTCACCGCAGACTCTAGTTGCCCTGCCCTTCCCAAAGCGGGAGGAAGATCTGTACTCACGGGTTTTCGATGCGATTCTCGAACAGCGCATTGATGCGGGCAGTCGCTTTACCGAAGAAAGTCTGGCGCAGATGTTTGGCGTTCGACGTAGTGATATTCGGGGGGTGCTGGCGCAATTGGCTCATCAACAGATTGTCGTACTTCGGGCGAATCATCGGCCTCGTGTTGCTGCGCTGGATGTCGAGCAGGTCCGGCAAACGTTGCATGCACGGCGGCTGGCCGAGATCACGTTGGTGCAGTTGGCCTGCCAGCACCGGCGTCTGCAAGACTTGATAAGCCTGAGTGCCTTGATCGATAGCGAGCGCGAATGTACCGAGCGTGGTTCGGCGATTCGGTTGTCGGGGGAGTTTCATTTACAGCTGGCAAAAATGGCTGGAAATGCTCCATTGACGCATTTTCTGGACAGCCTGGTGCCAGTGACGTCGCTGGCGATTGCGCAGCTTGATGGACGGGTAGCGAATTATTGCGATTGGCAGGTGCATCAGGGGATTTTGGTGGCGGTGGAGCATAGGGATGAGGTGAAGGCGGTCTCTTTGCTGAGTCAGCATCTGGATCATTTGGAAGAGATGTTGCTGAGCTCGGAACTGTCACTCAGCCAGAATCGTGTGGCCGGTTAAATCGCCATCGCGAGTAGGTTTCGCTCCCACATTTGGAATGCATTCCCCCTGTGGGAGCGAGCCTGCTCGCGATGACGGCACCAGGCCCACTGAACATGCCTGGCCTTACTCCGCCGCCACCCGCGCAAACCCCTCACGAATCTTCTCTTCCGGCAAATCATCGGCAATAAATACGATCACACTTTCCCGCGCCTCGCCCTCTGCCCAATCCGTGTCCCAGTCGAATCCGTACAATTTCAGGACACCTTGAAACACCATCCGTCGCGGCTCACCCAGGATGTTCAACACCCCTTTATAACGCAGCAACTGCTTGCCATGGTCTTCCAGCAGTTCGTTCATGAACTCACTGAGTTTGTCGATATCCAGCGGCTTGTCGGTGCGCAGCACCAGACTGGAAATGCGGTCAATGGAAGGTGCTTTGCTCACCGGGCGCAAACTCACGCCGCCGCCGAGGTCGGCATTCAGGTTAAAACCGCGTACGTCGAGCAATTCGGCCAAATCGATCTTGCCATGATCCACCACGCGGATCGGTGCGCGTCGATTGATGCGGGTCAGGCGCTCACTCAATGCAGTGAACGTCGGCTCGTCCACCAGATCGCGTTTGCTCACCAGCAAGCGGTCGGCGAAACCGATTTGCGCCTGGGCGATGGTTTGGGTCAGGTGAGTCTCGGCGTGCGCCGCGTCCACCAGGGTGATGATGCCGTCGAGGATGTAGCGCTCGCGCAGTTCTTCGTCGATGAAGAAGGTTTGCGCCACCGGAGCCGGATCGGCCAGGCCGGTGCATTCGATCACCAGACGGTCGAAAGCGATGTCGCCGCTGTCCAGGCGTTCGAGCAACAGGTAAAGCGCTTTGGTCAGATCGGTGTGGATGGTGCAGCAGACACAGCCGTTGGACAGCGTCATGACTTGTACCGGCTCGTCACCCAAGAGTTGGGTATCGATACCGGCATCACTGAATTCGTTTTCGATCACGGCGATTTTCAGCCCGTGCTCGGCTTTAAGCAGGTGGCGCAACAGCGTGGTCTTGCCAGCGCCGAGGAAGCCGCTGAGGATTGTTACCGGGATTGGTGTGAACAAAACGAAAATCTCCCATGCGCAAAAAACTGTAGGAGCCCGGCTTGCCGGCGATGGCGTCCCGAAGATCGCTATCGCCGGCAAGCCGGACTCCTACAGAGATGATGTGTCGCCTAAATGCCGAGTATCAACAGCACTTCGGCCCACCCTTGCCACCGTAACGAGCTTCCTGGCGTTCGCGGAAGAACATCTCGTAGCTCATCACCGGTTTGTCCGGGTGTTTGGTTTGCATATGCTCGACGTAGGTGTCGTAGTCGGGCATGCCGACCATCAGGCGCGCGGCCTGACCGAGGTATTTACCGAGGCGACTCAGGTCATTGAACATGTTTGCAATCCTCGATTACGCGTCCGGCAGGGCCTGGAATGGCGATTCTTTATCCGTACGCTCTTTTTTACCCCAAGAGGCAATGCCGACCTTGAGTGCGTAGAACAGGATACTGAAGACCACGAACAAGAACAGCGCCGTCAGCGTTGCGTTGGTGTAGGCATTGAAGATCACGTGTTGCATCTGCGTGATGTCCTTGGCTGGAGCGAGGATCTGACCATTGGCCAGCGCATCGCTGTATTTCTTGGCCAGCGACAGGAAGCCGATCGCCGGATTGGCGTCGAACAGCTTGATGAAGCCTGCGGTGGTGGTGCAGATCAGCAGCCAGGCCGCGGGCACCAACGTCACCCAGATATAGCGTTGGCGTTTCATTTTTATCAGCACAACGGTGCCGAGCATCAGCGCGATACCGGCGAGCATCTGGTTGGAGATGCCGAACAGCGGCCACAAGGTGTTGATGCCGCCCAATGGATCGATCACTCCCTGGTAGAGCAACCAACCCCACATCGCTACACAACCGGCGGTGGCGATCAGGTTGGCGGTCCAGGATTCGGTACGTTTCAGCGCCGGCACGAAGGAGCCGAGCAAATCCTGGAGCATGAAACGTCCGGCACGGGTGCCAGCGTCGACAGCTGTCAGGATGAACAGTGCTTCGAACAGGATCGCGAAGTGGTACCAGAACGCCATGGTGTTTTCACCCGGCAGGACACTGTGCAGGATCTGCGCGATACCCACTGCCAGGGTCGGCGCACCACCGGCACGGGCCAGGATGGTGGTTTCGCCGATGTCATGGGCCACCGCTTGCAGGGCTTCCGGTGTAATGGCAAACCCCCAGCTGCTGACCGCTTGCGCCACCGCCACCACATCACCGCCGACCACGGCTGGCGGGCTGTTCATCGCGAAGTACACACCCGGTTCGATCACCGAGGCGGCAACGATGGCCATGATGGCGACGAACGATTCCATCAGCATGCCGCCGTAACCGATGTAACGGGCGTTGGTTTCGTTATCCAGCAGCTTCGGCGTGGTGCCGGAGGAGATCAGTGCGTGGAAACCCGAGACCGCACCACAAGCGATGGTGATGAACAGGAACGGAAACAGACCGCCCTTCCACACCGGCCCTGTACCGTCGATGAACTGGGTCAGCGCCGGCATTTTCAGCTCGGGCATGGTCACCAGAATGCCAATCGCCAAAGCAACGATGGTGCCGATTTTCAGGAAGGTCGACAGGTAGTCACGCGGCGCCAGAATCAGCCACACCGGCAACACTGCCGCTACAAAACCGTAGCCAATCAACATCCAGGTGATCTCAATCCCGGTGAAGCTGAACGCCTTGGCCCAGACCGGGTCAGCAGCAATCTGCCCACCAAGCCAGATCGAACCCAGCAACAACAGCACGCCGACCACGGAGATTTCACCGATGCGGCCCGGGCGGATGTAGCGCATGTAAATGCCCATGAACATCGCAATCGGGATGGTCGCCATCACCGTGAAAATACCCCACGGACTTTCGGCCAGGGCCTTGACTACGATCAGCGCCAGCACCGCGAGGATGATGACCATGATCAGGAAGCAGCCAAACAGCGCGATGGTGCCGGGGATGCGGCCCATTTCTTCACGGACCATGTCGCCCAGAGACCGGCCATTACGGCGGGTCGACATGAACAACACCATGAAGTCCTGAACAGAACCGGCCAGCACCACGCCCGCGATTATCCACAGAGTACCCGGCAGGTAACCCATCTGCGCCGCCAGTACCGGACCGACCAGAGGACCAGCGCCAGCGATGGCCGCGAAGTGGTGGCCGAAAAGAATGTGTTTGTTGGTCGGAACGTAGTCCAGACCGTCATTATTGAGTACGGCGGGGGTGGCCCGTCGCGGGTCGAGTTGCATCACATTGTTAGCGATGAACAGACTGTAATAGCGATACGCAACCAGATAAATGGCCACGGCAGCGACCACAATCCACAAGGCGTTGATCGCCTCACCTCGGCGCAATGCCACTACACCCAAGGCGCACGCACCGACGATTGCCAGCAGAAGCCAGGGTAAGTGGCGTAGCGGGCTATTATTATTATTTTTCATTTTATGATTCCAGCCAGAGTGGACAAGAAAGACAGCCACCCCGAGTTTAGCTCTCCTGACGGCAAAGGCCATACCCTGATATTGGTCTAGACGCCTGCCTGCGCTGGCAGGTCTTGACAATGCGGGACTATAGTCAGCGTACCTATTCGAGGATTGCGCCATGAGCGAACACGCAGCCGATCGCCGCCGCTTCAAACGTATCGCGTTCGATGCCCAAACCGAACTGCGCCAGGACGAATACATCTGGCGGGTGAAGTTGATTGATCTGTCGCTCAAGGGGCTGCTGGTCGAGAAGCCCGAGCCGTGGCTGGGCAATCGGGAGCATCACTTTTGCGTCGATATTCATCTGACGCCTGAAGTCGCGATCAAGATGGATGTGCTATTGACCCACGATGACCATGGCCAACTCGGCTTCGTCTGCAAGCACATCAGCCTGGAATCGATCGAGCGCCTGCGGCGGTTGATCGAACTCAACCTGGGGGATCCGCAAGAGCTGGAACGTGAGCTGGGCGCCCTGATCGAAGTCTGAAGGTTTGCCGCAATTCCAATGTGGGAGCGAGCCTGCTCGCGAATGCGGTGTGACATTCAACATTTAAGTCGACAGGCATACCGCTTTCGCGAGCAGGCTCGCTCCCACAGGGATTTGTGGGTTACTCGAACAATGCGTCGAGTGCCTGCTCCAAACGCGTGACCGCAATAATCTGCAATCCCGGTGGCGCCTCTTTCGGCGCATTGCCCTTGGGCACGATGGCGCGCTTGAAGCCGTGCTTGGCGGCTTCTTTCAGGCGCTCCTGACCGCTTGGCACCGGGCGTACTTCGCCGGACAAGCCGACTTCGCCAAACACCAACAGATCATGCGGCAATGGTCGGTTGCGCAAACTGGACATCACCGCCGCCATCAACGCCAGGTCAGAAGCGGTTTCCAAAACCTTCACACCGCCGACCACGTTGAGGAACACGTCCTGATCGTGGGTCGGAATGCCGCCGTGACGGTGTAAGACCGCCAACAACATCGCCAGACGATTCTGATCCAGCCCCAGCGTGACCCGACGCGGGTTGGCCAAATGACTGTCGTCCACCAATGCCTGGACTTCCACCAGCATGGGCCGCGTCCCTTCCCACGTCGCCATGACCACACTGCCCGGGACTTCTTCCTGAGCGCGGGTGAGAAAGATCGCCGAAGGGTTAGAGACTTCTTTCAGGCCCTTGTCCGTCATACCGAACACACCCAATTCGTTGACCGCACCGAAACGGTTTTTTACCGCACGCAGCAAACGCAAACGACCATCGGATTCGCCTTCGAAATACAGAACGGTGTCGACCATGTGCTCCAGCACGCGAGGACCGGCCAGTGCGCCTTCTTTAGTCACGTGGCCCACCAGGAAAATCGCGGTGCCGCTCTGCTTGGCATAACGCACCAGCAAAGCCGCGCTCTCGCGAACCTGAGAGACACCACCCGGCGCCGATTGCAATTGTTCGGTGAAGATCGTCTGGATCGAGTCGATCACCATGACTTTGGGCTTTTCCACCCGGGCCGTGGCGATGATGGTTTCGATGCAGGTTTCGGTCATCACCCGCAATTGATCCTGCGGCAAACCCAGCCGGCGGGCACGCATGGCCACTTGCTGCTGCGATTCTTCGCCGGTGACGTACAGCGCCGGCATGCTCTTGGCGAGGTTGCACAAGGTTTGCAACAGGATGGTCGACTTACCGATGCCCGGATCGCCGCCGATCAGCACCACCGAACCGTCGACCAAGCCACCGCCCAGCACCCGATCGAGTTCGCTGGAGGCCGTGGAAAAGCGCGGGATTTCTTCGACGCTGACTTCGGCCAGGGTCTTGATCTGGGCCTGTTGGCCGGTCCAGCCGGTGCGACCGCTCGGGGCAGCGGCACCACCGCTTTCCACCATGGTTTCAGTCAGCGTGTTCCAGGCCCCACACTCGCCGCACTGGCCAGCCCACTTTGGGAAGGTTGAGCCACACTCGGTGCAGCCGTACATGCGCTTGGCCTTGGCCATCTGAACTCCCGGCAAAAACCGCGATGATAGCTCAGCTGACGCCGATCAGCGCGGCGCAGCGGTGCGGATTTCACCGTTGGCCAGACGCGCGGCGCTATTGCCCAATGGATCTTCGGCGTCCAGGTCCGCCCCTTTGGCCTTGAGTGCGTCGAGCAACTCGGCACGCTTGAACAGTCCGGCGTACATCGCGGCAGTCTGCCCTGCGCCGTTGCGCTGGTCGGGACTGCAATGGGCCGCCAACAAGGTGCGGGCGATCTGGACTTCACCTTTGAAAATCGCCCCCATCAATGCCGTGTTGCCTCTCTGATCCTGAGCACAGGCATCCGCGCCGGCGGCGAGCAAGCGGTCTACTGCAGCGGTCTGGCCGTGATAGGTCGCCAGAATCAGCGCGGTGTAACCCTTGCTGTCGCGGGTCTCGAGCGAGTAGCCGGCTTCAATGAATGTATCGAGCATTGGCACATCACCGCGGCGAGCGGCGTCGAAGTAGTAATCCTGCAGTTGAGCCGTCAGCTCCGCAGGGTCTTCGGTTGTAGTGGAAAAAGCGCTGGTCGATAGCGACGCCAGTAACAGAAACAGATAACTACGCATCGCAAGCTCCTTGGCTCGAGGGGACCTCACCCGAGGTCCCGCTTTTCAGGCAAACACGGTCAGTCGACCAGGTTGGCCGCCAGCACCTTGACCCGACTCAGGTCACCCTTGGCCACCTTGGTCACGCCTGCCCCGTATTCCGGGTCAGCTTTGTAAAGGAACGACAGGATGATGTGCTTGCTCTCGTCATCGGTTGTCGCGAGCGAACCGCCAAAACTCTCGATCAGATCGTTTCGCTCTTTTTTGCTGAAGGAGCGATACAGATCACCGGCCTGCTTGAAGTTTTGCTCGCGCTGAATCTTCGCCTGCTGGGTGCTGCCCGACAGCGCCGATTGGCTGTAACGCGCGGCTTGCGGCTCTTCGCGGGGCATGAGACGGCTCGGCTGATAATTAACGCCCGTGCTGCTGTGGCCGATGTTCATCGCGCCGTCCTGATTACCGTTATTCACGGCAACTTTTGGCGCGTTGATCGGCAACTGCAGCGCATTGGCGCCCAGACGATAGAGTTGCGTATCGGCGTAGGAGAACACTCGCCCCTGCAATAAGCGATCTTCCGATGGCTCGATACCGGGAACAAGATTGGCTGGCGCCATGGCAACTTGCTCGGTTTCCTGGAAGACATTTGCAGGATTACGATTCAAAACCATTTGTCCAACTTTTCGTTCCGGAACTCCGGGCCAGATCTTGGTTGCGTCCAATGGATCGAAATCAAACTTGTACAAATCTTGAGATTTTACAACCTGAACGTACAAGTCCCACTTCGGAAAGTCACCCTTGTTAATATGAGCGACCAAATCACTGGTCATATGACTGTAGTCTTTGCCTTGAACTTTTGTGACCGACTTCGGATCGAGATTATTTATCCCCTGCAAACTCTTCCAGTGAAATTTCACATAGTGCACATCACCTTTGGCATTAACTAACTTGTAGGCGTGTACACCGTTTCCGTCCATTTCCCGGTAATTGGCGGGAGTACCGGAGTTGGAATACAACTCGGTCAGGGTGCGAGTGGCTTCAGGGACATGGGAGAAGAAGTCGAAACGTCGCGAATCATCGTCGAGGTTGGTGCGCGGATCTGGTTTAAACGCGTGGACCATGTCCGGAAACTTGATTGCGTCACGGATGAAGAAGGTCGGGAAGTTGTTACCCACCAGGTCCCAGTTGCCGTCGGCGGTGTAGAACTTGGTGGCGAAACCGCGAGGGTCGCGCAGGGTTTCCGGCGAATGGTTGCCATGAACAACGGCGGAGAAACGCACGAACACCGGTGTGCTCTGGCCGCCAGCGAATACCTTCGCCTTGGTCAGGTCGCTGAGGTCATTGGTCACGGTGAAGGTGCCATGGGCCCCGGTGCCGCGAGCATGCACCACACGTTCAGGAATACGTTCACGGTCAAAGCGCTGCAGCTTCTGAATCAGTTGCACGTCCTGCAACAGCACGGGGCCGGTGGCGCCAGCGGTTTGTGAGTTCTGGTTGTCACCCACGACTGCGCCGTTATCCCGGGTCAGGTTGGAAGCATGGACGGAGAAGGACAGCAGGCTGGCGGTTAAAACGCCAAGGGTACGCCGATGGGGAAAAGCCCCAATTCCAATGGTTGAAGTCATATCAGGTTCCTCTGTTTTCGAGGCGCACTCCCAGTGCGCTGACCCGAGGCTAGAGGCCAAAGCGGTAAAGCTTAAATAGAAATAACGCAACGTGATGATTCAGAAATTTATTTTGCTGATCAGCCAGTTAGCGCGTATTTCGCGCGCGATTGCTGGCACTTTGCAAACTAATTGCCGGCAGACGGGTCGATAATCACGCGCACTGTAATAAGGTGTTTCAAGCAAGAGCCGTTTTGCTGCTTTACACTGCGTTTACCAACCTCATCTGTAACAAGGAAATAACCTATGGGCGTGATAAGTGAGTTCAAGGCCTTCGCGGTCAAAGGTAATGTGATCGACATGGCGGTCGGTATCATCGTCGGCGCAGCCTTCGGCAAGATCGTTACGTCGTTTGTCGGCGACGTGGTCATGCCGCCCATTGGCTTGTTGATTGGCGGGGTGGACTTCAGTGATCTGGCCATTACGCTCAAGGCTGCCGAAGGCAATGCCCCGGCAGTGGTGCTGGCCTACGGCAAATTCATCCAGAGCATGATTGACTTCGTCATTGTCGCTCTCGCGATTTTCATGGGGATCAAAGCGATCAACCAACTGAAGCGCGAAGAAGCCGCGGCTCCAACACTGCCGCCGGTCCCGAGCAAGGAAGAAGAGTTGTTGAGCGAGATCCGTGATTTGCTCAAGGCCCAGAACAATCGGCCCTGAACACTGGTTACAAGCAGAAACGGCGCCCGTGAGGCGCCGTTTTTTTACCAAAAGTTTTCCACAGCCACTTGGCCTGGCCGTCGGCTGAGGCTCAGGTGCATGTCATGCTGTTTGAGCAGCTTGCGCGTGTCATCGATCATCTGCGGGTTACCGCAAAGCATGACCCGCGAGTGCTCGGGTGTCAGCGCCACGCCTGCAGCCCGCTCCAGCTCGCCATTTTCGATCAGCGTAGTGATCCGCCCGCTCAGGGCGCCGGGATGTTGTTCGCGAGTGACGGTGGCGATGAACTGCAATTTGTGGGCGTTTTCGGCCAGATAATCGCGCTGCCCCAACTCGGCGATCAGCGCCTGATACGCCAGCTCCCGGGCTTCGCGCACGCTGTAGACGAGGATGATGCGTTCGAATTTCTCCCAGACCTCGAAGTCCTGCAGGATCGACAGGAACGGCGCAATGCCGGTGCCTGTGGATAACAACCACAGATCACGCCCATCAACAAAACGATCAAGGGTCAAATAACCAAAGGCCTGGCGGTCGACCAGCAACGTATCACCGACCTCCAGGCGACTCAGCTCGCTGGTGAACTCCCCACCTGGCACCACGATGGAGAAGAACTCGAGAAATTCGTCAAAGGGCGACGACACCATTGAATAGGCACGCCAAACCGTACTGCCATCGGCCTTGGTAACGCCTAACCGGGCGAACTGCCCTGACCTGAAACGAAAACCCGGATCCCTGGTGGCCCGCAGGGTAAACAGGTTCGGGGTCAACGGCTGGACGTCGAGCAAGGTTTGGCGAGTGAATTTATCGGCACTGGCGGTCATGGGTCGCTCCATTGAACTGACCTCACCAGTGTCGCGCAAAGCAGACGATGTAAACACTGGTGATTTGTAGTGTCTTTGGAAATGAGACCCGCTGCTAGTTATATAGCCGACTTTGTATTGCTAACGACATCCACCAACTCTTACAAAAAAACGACAAATAGAATGATGTACGCCATGTGACTGAGTTTTGCTTAGCTGTTTATTTCTAAGAACCAGACATGCACTTTCAGAAATCATCAAGAGCAAAATAATTGCAGCATATGTCAGAGATTGCTCCTACACTCGGCACGTGCTGGATCGCGGATCCAATATGCACCCCCAAGATATCTGCATGGAGCTGCTGCAATGGAATTGTGGRAGGAATCACAGTTAAGACAGATATCCGACGCCAAGGAAATTAAATCTGCGTATGAAATTTCGCTCAATCTCGCTCAGAGTCTTGGCTTCACTTTCTGTGCTTTTTCAATTACATCCCCCATCGAAGCGCATCATCGCGACAAAGTGTGTCTTAACAACTATCCGCTCGATTGGAATTCGAAATATGAACATGACCATTTCCGTGACACAGACCCAATACTGGCTCATTGCAATCAATCAGAGCTGCCGATTCTTTGGGAGGATGGGGTCTTCTCAAAGGCGCCTCTGCTTCGGCAAGCGCAAAAAAAACTAGGCTTGCAATATGGCTGGTCACAATCGTTTCATGACGGCAGCGGTCTTCGCAGTATGTTTAGCCTGGCCAGAAGCAACAACCCAATCACTTCCTCTGAGTTTTATGCAAATCTGGGCTACGCCATTTTCATCAACCACCAGTTGCATGGGCACGTGGCGCAAAAACTGCGTCATTGCCTGCCGACCGCATGCACACCTCATTTGTCGACACGTGAAATCGAAATTTTGAAATTGTCAGCCGACGGCAAGACGGCATATGAATGCTCCAGAATCCTCAGCATCAGTGAACGCACCATCAATTTCCACGTGCACAGTGCAATCCAGAAATTTGGCGTGAACAACAAGATTGCAGCGGTGATAAAGGCTGTGAGGACGGGGGCCATCTGAATCCACACCAAGCCTGGAAAACCTACGAGTAATCCAGCAGAAAAAAACGTACCATTTGCGGTCCCCTGAGTGATGTCGTCTATAACCTCACGATGAAGTGCACTCGGACGGCCCCGCCCGCTACAACGCCTCCGGCAGCGGGACACCACACCCGTTGACTACCCAGAGCCCCGCCTCATGCCCCTGCTCGAAACGCCCTTCGCCCAACTCGATCTGATCCGTCAGCCAGAACAGCAGAACGAACCGCTGCAAGCTTTCGATGCGGCCGACGAATACCTGCTCAACCATTTCGCCGAACAACACCCCTCGACAGAGACTCGGGTACTGGTGCTGAACGACAGTTTTGGCGCGTTGGCAGCCAGCCTCGCAGGCAAGGTCCGGGTGATCAGCAGTGGCGACTCGTTTCTGGCGTTTCAGGGACTGGAGAAAAATCTGATCCGTAACAACCAGGCGTTTGACGCGGTGCCGAGCGTGCCCGCCAGCGAAGCATTCAGCGGCCCGTTTGACCGGGTTTTGCTCCGGGTGCCAAAAACCCTGGCGTTGCTGGAAGAACAGCTTATTCGCCTGCAAGGCCAGTTGGCGCCGGGCGCGCAAGTGATTGCTGCGGCGATGATCAAGCATCTGCCACGTGCTGCCGGGGATCTGCTTGAACGCTACATCGGCCCGGTGCAAGCCTCTTTGGCGGTGAAAAAGGCTCGGCTATTGATCGCCACACCTGAAGCAAAAGCCCCTGTCGTGTCCCCCTACCCCTCGCGCTATCAACTCGATGAACCGGCCATTGAACTGCTGAACCACGCCAATGTGTTTTGCCGCGAAGGACTGGACATCGGCACCCGGGCCTTTCTGCCACACCTGCCAAAGAACCTCGGCACTGCGCGAGTCGCGGACCTCGGTTGCGGTAATGGCGTGCTGGCCATCGCCAGTGCGCTGCAAAACCCGCAGGCGCAGTACACGCTGGTGGACGAGTCGTACATGGCCGTGCAATCGGCCGCCGAAAACTGGCGCGCGGCACTCGGTGACAGAGAAGTCATTGTGCGGGCCGGCGATGGCCTCGCGGGGCAGGAATCTCAATCCCTGGACGTGGTGTTGTGCAATCCGCCGTTCCATCAGCAACAAGTCGTCGGCGACTTTCTCGCCTGGCGCATGTTCCAGCAGGCCCGAGAGGCGCTGGTGGTGGGCGGTGCGCTGTATATCGTCGGCAACCGTCACTTGGGTTACCACAGCAAGCTTGCCCGACTGTTCCGTGGTGTAGAGCAAGTGGCCGCCACGCCAAAATTCGTGATTCTAAAAGCCCGCAAATAAGCCCGAAAAAAACCCTCCATGCAGGAGGGTTATAAATCCGTGCCTCCAAGGCAACGGGATGGGATCTTTAGTGTGTGCTCAGGCCTGCCGCATTCATGAACATGCGCATCAGACTGGCCACGATAAACAGGGCGCCGACGCTACCGACCCAGATCAAGGCCAGCCAGCCGAGCCGCTGCCACAGCGGTTTTTTTTCAGCCTCTTCAATGTCGTGCAGGGAATGTTTGCCGGTCATTGCATCGATCCTCAGTAGATCGATGGCGCCGGTGAGGGCGCCATCGCGAGCAGCCTCGCTCCCACAGTGTTAGTGATAACCGTCTTCGTGGGTCACCTTGCCGCGGAACACGTAGTAGCTCCAGAAGGTGTAACCCAGGATGAACGGGATGATGAACAACGTGCCCACCAGCATGAAACCCTGGCTTTGCGGTGGTGCAGCAGCGTCCCAGATCGAGATGGACGGTGGCACGATGTTCGGCCACAGGCTGATGCCCAAACCGCTATAGCCGAGGAAGATCAGCACCAGCGTCAGCAGGAACGGCGTGTAGTGCGCATTGCGGGCGACGGCGCGGATCAAGCCGTACATGGTCACCAGCACGAGAATCGGCACGGGCATGAACCAAAACAGATTGGGCAGCGTGAACCAGCGAGCGGCGATTTCGGCGTGGGCCAATGGCGTCCAGATGCTGACGATGCCGATCACCGCCAACACCACGAAGGCCAGCGGTCGGGCCAGATCGTGCATTTGCTCTTGCAGCTTGCCTTCGGTCTTCATGATCAGCCACGTGCAACCGAGCAACGCATAAGCCACCACCAACGCCAAGCCGCAAAACAGGGTGAACGGTGTCAGCCAGTCCAGTGAGCCACCGGCAAACTGGCGATTGACCACCGGCAACCCATCAATGAAGGCCCCCAATGCCACGCCCTGGAAGAAGGTTGCGGTGACGGAGCCACCGATAAAGGCCTTGTCCCAAAGGTGACGTTTTTCGTCCCTGGCCTTGAAACGAAACTCGAAGGCCACGCCACGGAAGATCAGCCCGATCAGCATCAGGATCAGCGGCAGGTACAGCGCCGAGAGCACCACCGAATAGGCCAGCGGAAAGGCACCGAACAACGCAGCGCCGCCCAGTACCAGCCAGGTTTCGTTACCGTCCCACACAGGGGCGACGGTGTTCATCATCACGTCACGGTCGGTCTTGCCGGGGATGAACGGGAAGAGAATCCCGATCCCCAGGTCGAAACCGTCCATGACCACGTACATCATGATGCCGAAGATGATGATCACGGCCCAGATCAGCGGAAGATCAATACCCATGACTCAAATCTCCTTGGTCAGGCTAGGGCTGTGGTCACTGGCGCCATCATCGTCAGCCGCAGAGAGCGGACGAGCCGGTGTACGTTTCTGGCCAGGACCACCGTCGTTGGTTTCCTTGCCTTCATCGATCTTCGGCCCTTTGCGCACCAGGCGCATCATGTAGCCCAGACCGGCACCGAACAGCGCGAAATACACCACAACGAACAAAATCAGCGTGATGCTCATCTGTACGAAACTATGGTTGGAGGACGCGTCCGCCGTACGCATCAGACCGTAGACTACCCACGGCTGACGGCCGATTTCGGTGGTAAACCAACCCGCGAGGATCGCGATCAGGCCAGACGGCCCCATCCACAACGCCAGGTAAAGGAACGGCCGCGACGTGTAGAGCTTGTCGCGTTTGCGCAGCCACAGGCTCCACAAACCGGTGAAGATCATCAGCATGCCCAGGCCGACCATGATCCGGAACGACCAGAACACAATGGTCGAATTTGGCCGGTCTTCAGGCGGGAACTCCTTGAGCGCTGGCACCTGTTTGTCCAGCGAGTGAGTGAGAATCAAGCTGCCCAGGTACGGAATCTCGACGGCAAATTTGGTTCTCTCTTCTTTCATGTCCGGCCAGCCGAACAGGATCAGCGGGGTCGGTTCATCGCCATGATTTTCCCAATGCCCTTCAATCGCCGCAATCTTCGCCGGCTGATGCTTGAGGGTATTGAGCCCGTGGAAGTCACCGATGACCGCTTGAATCGGCGCCACGATCAAGGCCATCCACATGGCCATCGACAGCATCGTGCGGATGGCCGGGTTGTCCTTGCCGCGCAGCAAGTGCCAGGCCGCCGAAGAGCCGACGAAAAACGCCGTGGCCACGAACGCCGCCGTCGCCATGTGCATCAGGCGGTAGGGAAACGAAGGGTTGAAGATCACCGCCAGCCAGTCGGTGGGAATCACCTGACCATTAACGATTTCAAAACCCTGCGGCGTTTGCATCCAGCTGTTGGAGGCCAGAATCCAGAAGGTCGAGATCAGTGTACCGATGGCCACCATGACCGTGGCGAAGAAGTGCAAATTGCGCCCGACCTTGTTCCAGCCAAACAGCATGACGCCAAGGAAACCGGCTTCGAGGAAGAAGGCTGTCAGCACCTCGTACGTCAGCAATGGCCCGGTCACCGAACCGGCGAAGTCCGAAAAGCGGCTCCAGTTGGTGCCGAACTGATAAGCCATCACCAGCCCGGAGACCACGCCCATGCCGAAGTTGACGGCAAAGATCTTCGACCAAAAGTGATACAGGTCGCGGTAAGTGTCGTTATGGGTTTTCAGCCACAAACCTTCGAGCACCGCCAGGTAACTCGCCAGGCCAATGGTGATGGCAGGGAACAGGATGTGAAACGAGATGGTAAACGCGAACTGAATTCGGGCGAGATCAAGTGCCTCTAAACCGAACATAAGTCTTCCTCTGTCAGGTAATACGGCTGCTGGCTGGAAACCTGCACCCATCGGCCCCCACGGGTATGGAGTGAGGTGAATTCAAATTCGTTCTGTTTTTATTAGCATCACAACGCAGGGAGTCTGGCCAAATGGCCGTCGGATCAATTCCTTTTGGGGTTTTGATCTGGATCAATCAACGTTGAAAGAGTAGTCCCATTTCTGGCCATGAACCGCGTGGTCTTTTGCCGCGTGACAAGTTGCCTCATGGCCGCAGACATGCGCCGCGATACTTTCCCTGTGGGAGCGAGCCTGCTCGCGATGGCGGCGTATCAATCAATACTCATGCTGCCTGAAACACCGCTTCGCGAGCAGGCTCGCTCCCACAGGGGGATTTGGGCGATTTCGAGATCGGTGTCTAGCTAACTAAATTTGCGGTGGCTGCAACTTCTGGTTACAGGTTGGTGATAACCTCGCCCTTCCCCTCTCCCAGATTTTCCCGCAGATGCCCAGCCAAGAGCCCTTGCTGTTACGTCACCACCGTCCGTTTCTCGCGTTCTGGCTGGCCCGGGTGTTTACCGCCAGTGGTTTCCAGATGCTCACGGTGGCCATTGGCTGGAACCTGTATCAGCTGACCGGCAACGTGCTCGATTTGGGTCTGGTCGGATTGGTGGAATTTGCGCCTCGCGTGCTGTTCATGCTCCACACCGGGCACGTCGCGGACCGCTATGACCGGCGCAAAGTCGCGGCGATCTGCCAGTCCCTGCAAGCGCTGATTGCCCTGTCGCTGGCCATCGGCAGTGCAACCGATCAGGTCACCCGGGAAATGATCTTCATCCTCGCGTTCCTGCTCGGTGCCGCGCGCTCCTTCGAAATGCCCACCACTCAAGCCCTGTTGCCGAGCATCGTGCCCAGTGCGCTGTTTCCCCGCGCGGTGGCCGCCGCACAATCTGCGCAGCAATCAGCCACCATCGTCGCTCCGGCGCTCGGTGGTTTGCTCTATGCCTTCGGCAGCGTCTGGGTGTATGGCCCGACCGTAATCCTCTACATCATTGCCTGCGTGCTGATGCTTAACTTGCCGGCCCGGCAAACGCCGCTGAACAAGGGCAAGGCGACGCTGGATTCGCTGCTGGCGGGCATCCGCTTCATTCGCAGTCGCCCGGACATTCTCGGGGCGATCTCTCTGGACCTGTTTGCGGTTTTGCTCGGTGGCGCGACGGCGCTGCTGCCGGTGTTTGCCAAGGACATCCTGCTCACCGGCCCGTGGGGTCTGGGCCTGCTGCGTTCAGCGCCGGCAGTCGGAGCGTTACTGATGTCGTTGTTCCTGGCGCGATTTGCGGTTGAGCGCAATGTCGGACGGGTGATGTTCACGGCAGTCGGTGTGTTCGGCGTGGCCACCATTGCCTTCGGCCTCTCGACCTCGTTCTGGTTCTCTCTTGCCGTGCTGGTAGTGCTGGGTGCGGCAGACATGATCAGCATGGTGATCCGCGCCTCGTTCGTGCAACTGGAAACCCCGGACGAAATGCGTGGCCGGGTCAGCGCCGTGAACGGCCTGTTCATCGGCGCTTCGAACCAGTTGGGCGAGTTCGAATCCGGGCTGACCGCCCACTGGTTCGGCACCGTACCGGCGGTGGTCATGGGCGGGATCGGCACCCTGGTGGTGACCGGGGTCTGGGTGAAACTGTTCCCGAGCCTGGCCAACCGTGACCGCATGCATGTGCCGGTGGAAGAAGTGAAGGTCTGAAGCAGGTTGCTGGCATAAATTTGCCGACAAGGTGCAATACATAGATACCGCTTCCAGTGTAATGTATCGCCTTACACTTCTCCCATGATCAAATCCTTTCAGCACAAGGGCCTTCGTGGCTTCTATGCAACAGGTTCGACTCGCGGGATTCGCGCAGACCATGCAAAGCGTCTGTCTCGGATGCTTCAGTTCATGGACCGTGCAGCGCTACCCGGCGACCTCGATATTCCGGGATGGCGACTGCATCCACTCAGGGGGGAGTTGGCCGAATTCTGGTCACTGAGTGATTCAGGGAACTGGCGAGTTGTTTTTCGGTTTTTCGGTTTATCGGTTCAGACATCGAACTGGTCGACTATCTGGACTACCACTGACAGGAGGCAGGCAATGCCCATGCACAACCCGCCACACCCTGGCGAAACACTATTGATGGATGTCTTGCCCGAACTCGGCATCAGCGTCACTGAACTGGCCCGCCATCTGGGTTTTGCGCGACCACATCTTTCTCGGGTATTGCATGGACATGCGCCGATCAGCCCCGATCTGGCTGTGCGCCTGGAGCGGGCAGGGATTGGCAAGGCCCGCATGTGGCTAGGGGTTCAGACCGATTATGATCTCTGGCAAGCGGAACAGCGTGAGCAACCGGCGATCAAGCCCATTGCCATCCACGCCTGACATCCCTTAAACCAACAACTCCCCCGCCACCGCCGCGCGTGTGGCTTTGCCGCAGAGTTGTTCCACCAGCGTCAGGGCAAATGCCAAGGCGGCCCCAGAGCCCTGGGCGGTCACGCAATTGCCGTCAACCACCACCGGTTGGTCGACAAAGTTGCAGCCCAACAGCTGATGACTGGCCGAGGGCAGGCACGTCATGCGCCGCTGACGCAACACACCGAACTGTTGCAGCGCGACCGCCGGGGCTTCGGCGATGCCCGCGAACAAGCGTCCGGCGGCGGCTTGATCCTTCATAAGTTGTTGCAGGGGTTGATGGGCCGCCAGGTGTTGCGCGCCAACGGCACCGCCGGGCAAGGCAATAAGGTCGAACGGCTGGGCCAGCAAATCCACCAGCATGGCATCGGCCGTCAGTCGGGTGCCACGAGCGCAGGTGAGCATGCGCCGACCCTCGATGCTGGCCACCACCACTTCAACGTTGGCGCGGCGCAGTACATCGACCAGGGTCACTGTTTGCAGGTCATCAATGCCCTCGGCGAGGGTAATCAAAGCTCTAAAGGTCATGGGGGCAGTCCACAGGGTGATCTTTAAAGCGTAGTCAGCTTTCCTGACGCTTGTTCGAGCGCAGCCGTTACTTGATGTAAAGCTGCGTCGACATCGTGTTGCCCGGCGCGTTGATCGAGGTATTGCTGAAGGTGAAGACGCCGTTCTGCTTGCCGGCCAGGTCCAGGACATACAGATAGCCGACGGTTTTTCTCCCGACGGTGCACTCGGTCAGATTACCGGTATCAAAAGCACAGACCGGCGTGCGGGTGCCGTTCAGTTCAAACCCGTCCAGCGCGACAAACGCCTCACGTCCGTAGCCGACTTCCAACACATAGACCTTGATACTCGGGCCGCTGTGGTCGCAGCGCGTCTGTTCCTGCCCCTCGGCGATGTCTTCAAAGCCACAACCTGGCGATTCGACCTTGAGCACTTTCAACTGGCTCAAGGGTGGCGCCATCGCGGCCGAGGCGTTTTGCGCCCCCAGCAACAAGGCAAACACGACGCCAATCACGGCGATCACAGGCTTTTTCATGCAATACATAACTACCCCCAAAACCAGCGCGCAGTATGGCTCACTTCACTTGACGGCAAAACATCGACGACGATCGCAGCCATAAGCAGCCATAACCCTACGCGACTGGTATGATGCGCGGCTTTTTCCGGCCCACAGTAATTTCCCAGGCGCGTTCAGCGGTCTGTGCTTTGCTGTTGAGGTCGATACATTCACGGCGCCGGGCGCGCCACGGGGAGCAGACATGCTGGAAAGGCTGTTTCAACTCAAGGCACACAACACCAACGTGCGGACCGAGATTCTGGCGGGCGTCACGACTTTCTTGGCCATGGCCTACATTCTGTTCGTCAACCCGAGCATCCTCGGCGAGACCGGCATGGACAAGGGCGCGGTGTTCGTCGCCACCTGTCTGGCTGCGGCCATCGGCTCCACAACCATGGGCCTGATCGCCAACTACCCGATCGCACTCGCACCGGGCATGGGTCTGAACGCCTTCTTCACCTACACCGTGGTTCTGCACATGGGCCACACCTGGCAAGTGGCGCTGGGGGCGGTGTTCATCTCGGCGGTGTGCTTCTTCCTGCTGTCGATCTTCCGCATCCGTGAATGGATCATCAACAGCATCCCGCTGCCGCTGCGCTCGGCGATTGCCGCTGGTATCGGTCTGTTCCTGGCGCTGATCGCCCTGCATAACGCAGGTATCGTGGTCAGCAACCCGGCGACCATGGTCGGCCTCGGTGACCTGAAACAACCGGCCCCGATTCTCGCGACCTTGGGTTTTGCCCTGATCGTTGCTCTCGAAGCCCTGGCCGTACGCGGCGCAGTGCTGATCGGCATTCTGGTGGTGACCATCGTTTCGATTGCGATGGGCTTCACCCCGTTCGGCGGCGTGATGTCGATGCCGCCCTCCCTGGCCCCGACCTTCCTGCAACTGGACATCAAAGGCGCACTGGACATCGGTCTGGTCAGCGTGATTTTCGCCTTCCTGTTTGTCGATCTGTTCGACAACTCCGGCACCCTGATCGGCGTCGCCAAGCGCGCCGGCCTGATGGGCAAGGACGGCCACATGCCGAAAATGGGTCGCGCGCTGATCGCCGACAGTACCGCGGCCATGGCCGGCTCGCTGTTGGGCACCTCGACCACCACCAGCTACATCGAATCCGCAGCCGGCGTGAGTGCCGGTGGCCGCACCGGTCTGACCGCCGTTGTGGTTGCGATTCTGTTCCTGCTGGCATTGTTCTTCTCGCCACTGGCCGCCAGCGTTCCGGCGTTCGCCACGGCACCGGCACTGCTGTTCGTCGCCGTACTGATGACCTCCGGCCTGGCCGAAATAGACTGGGACGACATCACCGTCGCCGCACCGGTCGTGATCACCGCGCTGGCCATGCCGTTCACTTATTCCATCGCCAATGGCATCGCCTTCGGTTTCATTTCCTGGACCGCAATCAAGCTGATGTCCGGTCGCGGACGTGAGCTGAACCCGGCGCTGGTGATTCTGTCGATTCTGTTCGTGATCAAGTTGGGTTGGTTCAACGCATGACTTTTGATTCCCAGGCCTACGCCGTTCAGCTCGAAGAAAAGGTCACACGCCTGCGTGACCTGCTGGCCCCGTTCGATGCACCTGAACCGGCCGTCTTCGACTCACCGCTGCAAAACTTCCGCCTGCGCGCCGAGTTCCGCCTGTGGCGTGAAGCCAGCGAGCGGCACTACGCAATGTTTTCCCAGGAAGACAAACGTACGCCGATCTTGATCGAAGAGTTTCCAATCGCCAGCGTGCGCATCAATCAGTTGATGCCGCAGCTCAAAGCGGCATGGAAAGCCAGCGCGGCCCTGAGCCACAAGCTGTTTCAGGTGGAGTTCCTGACCACCCTGGCCGGCGATGCGATGATCACCCTGTGCTATCACCGCCCGCTGGACGAGCACTGGCATGCAGCTGCCACGAAACTGGCCGCCGACCTGAACGTCAGCATCATCGGTCGCTCCAAGGGCAAACGCGAAGTGATCGGCCACGATTATGTGGTGGAGAAGCTCGACGTCGGCGGCCGCACCTTCAGCTATCGCCAGCCGGAAGGCGCGTTCACCCAGCCCAACGGCACCGTCAACCAGAAGATGCTCAACTGGGCTTACGACGCCCTCGGTGATCGCACCGACGATTTGCTGGAGTTGTACTGCGGCAACGGCAACTTCACCCTTCCGCTCGCCACCCGTGTACGCAAAGTGCTGGCCACGGAAATCAGCAAGACCTCAGTCAACGCAGCCCTGAGCAATCTCAGCGAAAACGCGGTGGATAACGTTACGCTGGTGCGCCTGTCCGCTGAAGAGCTGACCGAAGCGCTGAACGAAGTCCGCCCATTCCGTCGCCTGCACGGCATTGACCTCAAGAGCTACGAGTTCGGTAGCGTGTTCGTCGACCCGCCCCGTGCCGGCATGGACCCGGACACCTGCGAGTTGACCCGACGCTTCGACAACATCCTCTATATCTCCTGCAACCCGGAAACGCTGGCGGCGAACATCGCCCAGTTGCACGACACGCATCGCATCACTCAGTGCGCGATGTTTGACCAGTTCCCGTGGACGCATCACATGGAATCCGGGGTGTTGTTGACCCGTCGTTGATTGCAGTTGCCGGTACAAATCAGCCGTCATCACGACGGCTTTTTTGTGGGCAAGTCAAAGAGCCGAATCCACCTTACGCGGGCGCCCGCCCTTTTTGCCATTGGCCCGCGCAGCCTCGGCCTTGGCAACACTACTCTGGCGACCATTGCGCGCGGCGATGACTGAAGACGCCATGTCCATCAGTGGCTTGCTCGCTGAAATCAATCCTGAGATGGACACCTGTAAATCCCTGCCTTCATGACAGAGCGCGGTTCCCGAAAAGCCAACCTTCAAGTGGGCGAAGTCCCCATCGTCAAAGCCATCAAACTCCGGGTAATTCTTCGCCGGTAGCAGCACGCCACTACCGTCTTCAAAGCCGACGACCAGGCAATGTCCTGTCCAGGTCACTGCTGTCGCATTCAAACCGCTACGACGGCTCAACTCGCCTCGCTGAATGGCCTGATCCAGTGTTTCTTCGGTGACGGGGCGATCCGCCTGAATGTTCGCCTGTATCGTTTTCATAATTCGATTTCCACTCCCTCGGCAGCCCCCATCAGGGACAACAACGTCTTGTTCGTTTCGGGCTCGTAACAGGCCGAGCCAATCAGGTAGCTCGTGCAGGCGATTCGTTTCATCACGACCACTTCATTGCCCTCCCAATCCCACAACTGATTGTCGAGGCAGGCCGTGCGCAATTTGCTCCACCAGATGCCGCGTGCTCGCCGTAAATGCGCCGGTTGCCGCAGCGCCTGACGCAATCCCTCCAGCACTGCTGAAGGGGGTCGCTGCGAATGAGGTACGACATCCCAGAGCTCCACGCCGTTGTGCCAGAAACTGAATTTGAAGCGTGCACTCCACGTTCGGGCATCGACGTGGACATGAGGCGGACAATGTTCATCGCGCAGCATGACGACCAATGAAAAGCCCTTATAGCGACATACGTTCATGCTAACCCATCCGTTAGGTTATAGAGTGCAAAGATTCTCCATTCCTTGAAGAACCCGATAATTGGTGCGATCTGATTTTCAGACTAGCGCTTGAGCGTTTTTTGACTCGCCGTCTACTGCGTCAAAATAGTAAGCAATCCTTTCTCCATGCCCGCAAAAAAAGCCGCCGCTCCAGATAATCACTGCCACGGCAATTTCATCTACAGTGACGCCATTCAGCCCCTCATTTGATCCCCGGTGTAATCAATCATGCAGCGAGTCTTCGATGATCTTCAGTTGGGCAGCATCGAACTGTTTTGTCTGGCGGCCGAGGCCGGGAGCTTTACTGCCGCCGCGCTGGTGGCGGGCGTGACGCCGGCCGCCGTCAGCCGTTCGGTATCGCGCATGGAAGAACGCCTGGGCGTGCGGCTGTTCGCGCGCACGACCCGTAGCGTGAAGTTGACCGACAGTGGTCGCCGGTATTACGAGGAATGTCGCCAGGCGCTGGCGCAACTGATCGAAGCCCAACGCGAGGTCATGGGCCAGCAGCAGCAACCGTCCGGCACGTTGCGGATCAGCATTCCCACGACTTATGCACACCACCGGATTCTGCCGTTGCTGCCGGCGTTTCGGGCGCGCTTTCCCGACGTAAAGGTCGAGTCGCACATCAGCAATCGCAACATCGATTTCGTTGGCGAAGGCTATGACATGGCCATTCGCGTTCGGGCGATTCCGGATTCCGGGCTGATTGCCCGACATCTGGAGGACGCCGCGCTGGTGATGATTGCCAGCCCCGAATACCTCAAACGTGCCGGCGTCCCACAAACCCTGGACGACCTTGCGCAGCATGAATGCATTCAGTACGAACTGCCCAGCAGCGGTCGGCGGATTGCCTGGTTGTTCAATGACAACGGCGCACCACGGGAGATTCTCGCCGAGGGCAGTCTCAGTTGCTCTGACGATGTGCTCGGCGGCGTAACCCTGGCCAAACACGGGGCGGGACTGTTTCAGACGTACCGGTTTATCGTCGAAAGCGAACTGGTCGATGGCTCACTGGTGGAAGTGTTGAAGCCTTACAGCGGACGCTCGCGACCGTTCACGTTGCTGTATCCGCAAAGCCGCCATGTGCCCCTGAAGTTGCGCGCCTTTATCGACTTCCTGGTTGAGCATCTGCCCCGATAAACCTCGAAACTGTCCGATCACCGCCCACAAATCCCGGCTGAAACGTCTCTTTAATTGACCAAACTAACTAGCTAGTACAATTTATCTCCACAGGTTGAACCAACAGCCGCTTCCAAAAACAATAAGTGGAGAGACCCTCGATGCCCCCTATCGTTCTGGTGCTCAACGGCCCGAACCTGAACCTGCTTGGCACCCGTGAACCGGCGACTTATGGCCACGAAACCCTGGCAGACATCTCTGCGCTGTGCGGACGTGCCGCTGAAGAATTCGGCCTGGTCGTGGAGTTTCGCCAGACCAACCACGAAGGTGAGTTGCTCGACTGGATTCACGCCGCTCGCGGTCGTTGCGCCGGGATTGTGATCAACCCGGCCGCGTGGACCCACACCTCGGTTGCGATCCGCGATGCCCTCGTCGCCAGCGAACTGCCCGTGATCGAAGTCCACCTGTCGAACGTCCACGCTCGTGAGCCTTTCCGGCATCACTCGTTCGTCTCGGCCATCGCCACCGCCGTGCTGGCCGGTTTCGGCAGCCACGGCTATCGCCTGGCACTGGAACATTTCAGTCTGCAATTGAAAGGGTGAACGCAATGACTCAGCACAACACCGTATTGGCCGGGCTGATCGGCGCCGGGATTCAAGCCTCCCGCACACCCGCGCTGCACGAGCATGAAGGCGAAGCGCAGGGCATGCGTTACCTCTATCGCTTGATCGACCTCGATCAGTTGCAGCTCGACAGCAGTGCCTTGCCCGACCTGCTGATGGCAGCCGAGCGGATGAACTTCACCGGCCTGAACATCACCTTCCCGTGCAAGCAAGCGATCATCCCGTTGCTCGACGAACTGTCGCCGGAAGCGCGCGGCATCGGCGCGGTGAACACCGTGGTGTTGAAAGACGGCAAACGCATCGGTCACAACACCGATTGCCTGGGTTTTGCCGAAGGTTTTCGCCGTGGCTTGAAGGACGCTGCCCGTGAACATGTCGTACAAATGGGTGCCGGAGGCGCAGGCGCGGCAGTGGCCCACGCGCTATTAAGCGAAGGCGTACAACTGCTGAGTATTTTCGACGTGGAGATCAACCGCGCGCAGGCGCTGGCGGACAACCTCAATCAGCATTTTGGCGCTGGCCGGGCGGTGGCCGGGCATGATCTGCCAAGCACAATGGCCCAAGCGGACGGGCTGGTGAACACCACGCCCATGGGCATGAAAAAACTGCCGGGCATGCCGGTGCCGATGGAGCTGCTTCGCACTGAGTTGTGGGTGGCGGAGATTGTTTACTTCCCGCTGGAAACCGAACTGCTGAGCAATGCCCGCGCGCTCGGTTGCCGGACCCTGGATGGCGGCAACATGGCAGTGTTTCAGGCGGTGAAGGCATTTGAATTGTTCAGCGGCGTAGTGCCGGATGCGCAGCGAATGCTGGCGCATTTTCAGAGCATGAATGGCTGAGTGGATGCAGTGAGGGGACAATCCCCTCACTTCATTTCAAGCCTGCAAGTAGCGCAACACCGACTCGCAAATCATCTCCCGATGACGCTGCTTGATAGTTTCGTCCGGCAGGTCGATCTGAAAAATCTCACCGAAGGTATGACGGTTCGATACGCGATAGAAGCAGAACGAACTGATCAACAGATGCACATCCAGCGGCACAAGCCCTGCGCGGAACAGCCCCTCCTCGGCACCACGACGCAAAATCTCGCCCAGTGAATCGAGGATCGTATTGTTCATCGCCTTGATCGCATCGGAGCGTTTCACGTATTCAGCGTTGTGAATGTTTTCGATGCTGACGATGCGCACGAAATCGACATTGCGATCATGGTGATCGAAGGTAAATTCCACCAGGCGCCGAATCGCCTCGACCGGTTCCAGCTCGGTCAGGAGCAAACGGTTTTCGGTGCTGCGAATGTCCCCGTAGAGCTTTTCCAGCACTTCAACGTAGAGCTGCTCTTTACTGCCGAAGTAGTAATAGATCATGCGTTTGGAGGTGTGGATGCGCTCGGCGATTGCATCGACGCGAGCACCGGAAAGCCCCTGTTGGACGAACTCGACAATCGCCTCTTGAAGGATGTTCTCGCGGGTCTTTTCCGGGTTGTTTTTGCGGCTTTTGCGAGGCTCGGCGATGGGTTCGACGGGCACTGCGGAGCGTTCTGAAGTCATTGTCATTGCGGGCTCACGGCCATCACTGCACAGGCTGGCGATTATGGGCCGCGCCGCACAGTGAAGGAAGTCGTGCGGCAGCGGTTTGTACCCGTGTTTACGATTTTCCTACAACTTGGCCTGACGGAGGGCACCGCTGCGGGATTTGGCCATCGCCGCCAGTCGAACCGCGACGTTGGCTGCGCCATAGCCGGCATAGCCGTTCTTGCGTTGAATGATTTCAAAGAAGAACCGCCCTTCGAATGGCTCGGTGTACACATGAAACAGTTCACCGCCCTGCGCATCGCGGTCGTACAGCACGTTGAAATAGGCCAGCTCGCTGAGGAACTCGTCATCGAAGTCGAACCGCGCGGCGAGGTCATCGTAGTAATTGAGCGGGATGTCCAGCAACGGCACGCCCGCCTCTTTCGCGCGGCTGACTTGCGCAAAGATGTCATCGCAATCAAACGCGATGTGATGCACACCGGAGCCGCGATAACTCGACAGCGCGTGTGAGATGGCGGTGTTGCGGTTCTCGGAAATGTTCAACGGCAAGCGGATCGAACTGTCGCGGCTGCGCAGCGCACGGCTTTTTACCAGGCCATACGGGTCGGGCAGCACCACTTCGTCGTCGGCTTCGAAATCCAGTAGGCTCTTGTAGAACAGCACCCAACTGTCGAGGCTGTCGGCTGGCAACGCCATGGCCATGTGGTCGATACGCTTGAGGCCGCCATTGGCCACGGCGGCAGGATATAGATTGAAGTCGGTGCCATAGACGTCGGCTTCCTGGTCCACCAGATAAATCAGGCTGCCATCCGGTGCGCGCACCGCGGCCAGCTCCAATTCATTGGGCCCGACCAGTCCGCGATATGGCTGACCGTTGTAAGCCACGGCCCGGGCCAGCGCGCTCGCACTGTCTTTAACCCGCACAGCGGTGGCGCACAGCGATGGGCCGTGCGCTTCGAAAAAACTGTGGGCGAACGAGTAAGGCTCAGAGTTGAGGATGAGGTTGATATCGCCCTGACGCAGCAGGCTCACGCTCTTGGAGCGATGCTGCCCGGCCTTGACGAAACCCAGCCGCTCCAGCCAATGGGAAAGCTTGGCGCCGAGGCTTTCATCCACCGCAAATTCGAGAAACTCGATGCCGTTGTACTCGCTGGCCGTCGGGGTCTCGAACAGGATGTCGAGGTTGGTCGCCGGTTGAGCGTCCTGCGCCAGGCGCTGGCGGGTTTTCTCTTCGAGGTACAGCAACGAACGCAAACCGTCGGCGGCATTGGCCCGAGGGGGGGCGGCGCGGAAACCGTCGTTGAAGATTTCCAGCGACAGCGGCCCGGTGTAGCCGCTCTTGATGATCGGTGCGAGGAAGCCCGGCAAATCGAATTCGCCCTGGCCCGGGAAGCAGCGAAAATGTCGGCTCCACTCCAGCACGTCCATGGCCAGGATCGGCGCGTCGGCCATTTGCACGAAGAAAATCTTGTCGCCGGGGATCTCGGCGATAGCGCTCGGATCGCCCTTGAGCGACAGCGTGTGAAAGCTGTCCAGCAACACGCCGAGGTTCGGGTGATCGGCCTGACGGACGATGTTCCACACCTGTTGATAGGTGTTCACATGCCGGCCCCAGGCCAGTGCTTCGTAACCGATCCGCAGGCCGCGCGCGCCGGCGTGCTCCGCCAGCAGGCGCAAGTCGTCGACGAGGATTTGCTCATCCCCGACGGAATCGGCGGACGCGTTGCTGCACACCAACACCAAGTCTGTGCCCAGTTCCTGCATCAAGTCGAACTTGCGCTCGGCCCGTTCCAGATTGCGCGGCAGTCGGTCACGGCGGCACCCTTCGAAATCCCGGAACGGTTGAAACAGCGTGATCGCGATCCCCAGATCGGCGCACATCTGTTTAATTTCCCGTGGGCTACCGTCGTAGTAGAGAAGGTCGTTCTCGAAAATCTCCACCCCGTCAAAACCGGCGGCGGCAATGGCTTCGAGTTTTTCCGGCAGGGTACCGCTCAAGGACACGGTGGCAATGGAACGCTGCATATTTCGACTCCCGGTGGTGGAGACAGTCTTGTCAGGGTGCTGCACGCTTGCTTTATGTAGGAGTACGGCTTGCCGGCGATGGCGATCTCGCGGCTGCCATCGCCGGCAAGCCGTGCTCCTACAGGACTGTGTTTTTCTTGAAGTGAATTATTGGCTGCGTAAACTCACACAGCAATTCAAAGTGTACTATCCGGTTAGTTTTGTGTTCGATTATCGAACAAAATGACGGTTGGCGAATTGACGATTTTTTATCCACTGCGCAACATCAACTCCACATTGAGCCCGGTCATAAACCATCGGATTCGGTTACCAAAGCCCCAGAACACCACATAAAAACAATCGGTGGACTACATGACTCCTTCTCAAAGTTCTCCCGTGGAGCGCTCCTCCATGACTCCTGCCATCGGCGGCATCGGCGACAAGATCCGTGGCGCCATGGCGGTCGGCAAAACCCGTTGGGGCATGCTGGCGCTGGTGTTTTTTGCGACGACCCTGAACTACATCGACCGTGCCGCCCTCGGCGTCATGCAGCCCATTCTCGCCAAGGAAATGAGCTGGACGGCGATGGACTACGCCAACATCAACTTCTGGTTCCAGGTCGGCTACGCCATCGGTTTCGTGCTGCAAGGCCGATTGATCGACCGGGTCGGCGTCAAGCGCGTGTTCTTCTGCGCGGTACTGCTCTGGAGCATCGCCACCGGTGCTCACGGCCTGGCCACCTCGGCAGTCGGCTTTATGGTTTGCCGATTTATCCTCGGCCTGACTGAAGCCGCCAACTACCCGGCCTGCGTGAAAACCACGCGGCTGTGGTTCCCTGCCGGCGAGCGCGCCGTGGCCACCGGCATCTTCAACGCCGGGACCAACGTCGGCGCGATGTTCACCCCGATGCTGTTGCCGCTGATCCTCCACGTGTGGGGCTGGCAGGCTGCGTTCCTGTGCATGTCGGCGCTGGGCGGTATCTGGTTGCTGTTCTGGGGCTTGAAGTACTTCAACCCGGAAGATCATCCAAGCGTTAAACAATCAGAGCTGGACTACATCCAGAACGAAGTCGAACCGGAACAATCCCGCGTATCGTTTTCGACAATCCTGCGCATGCGTGGCACCTGGGCCTTTGCCTTGGCTTACGCGATGACCGCGCCGGTGTTCTGGTTCTACCTGTATTGGCTGCCGCCGTTCCTCAATCAACAATACAACTTGGGGATCAACGTGACCCAGATGGGTATTCCGCTGATCATCATCTACCTGACGGCAGACTTCGGCAGTGTCGGTGGCGGGATCCTCTCCTCGTTCCTGATCGGTCGCGGAGTCAACCCGATCAAGGCGCGGCTGATGTCCATGTTCCTGTTCGCCTGCTGCATCATCGGCGTGATCATGGCGGCCGGTTCGAGCAGTCTGTGGGTCGCGGTGGCCGCCATTTCCCTGGCCATCGGCGCGCACCAGGCCTGGACCGCGAACATCTGGAGCCTGGTGATGGACTACACGCCTAAACACATGATGAGTACGGTATTTGGTTTTGGCGGCATGTGCGCAGCCATCGGCGGGATGTTCATGACGCAGTTGGTCGGCCACATTCTGACCGTCACCAACAACAACTACACCGTGCTCTTCACCCTGATCCCGGCGATGTACTTCATCGCCCTGACCTGGATGTACTTCATGGCACCGCGCAAGATTCCTACCGTTACCGAGTAATTGCCCTTCCCCAGGCAGGCCTGATTCCAGGCCTGCCTTGTTGTTTCTCCTACCGACGACTCTGTTGCCACGCTGCCGCCAACCCGCTGCAGCAAATCACCGCGATCCCGACCACGGTGGTCAGGGTTGGTGTGTGGGAAAACAGCAGCCAGCCCAGCAACCCGGCAAACACAATCTGGCAATAACCGAACGGCGCCAGCAGCGCGGGCGCGGCATAGCGGAACGCCTGAGTCAGAAACAAGTGAGCCGTCATCCCGCAAGCACCCAACGCCACCATCATCAAGCCATGCCCAAGGGTTGGCATTTTCCAGAAGAACGGCACCAGCACACACATCACCAAGGTGTTGCACAGGCCGGCGAAGAAGTTACTGGTGGTCGGGCTGTCGATGTTGCTGAGCTTGCGGGTGAGCAATTGATAGAAGCAGAAAAACAGCGCCGAGCAGAACGGCAACAGCACCGCAGGCGTGAACAGATCACCGCCTGGGTGGACGATGATCAATACGCCGATAAATCCACAAATCACCGCGATCCATTGGCCACGGGTGACGTGCTCACCCAGCAACGGCACCGATAACGCGGTGACCAGCACCGGCGCAAGAAAGTTGACCGCCGTGGCTTCGGCCAACGGGATGTATTGCAAACCAGTGGTGAAAAACAGACTGGTGCCCAACAGGCACAACGCTCTCATTGTCTGCAGCAAAGGCCGCTTGGTACGCAGCACGCCCAGCCCTGATTGCGGCAGAAAAATCCCGGCCATCAATAAGGTGTGAACCACATAACGCGCCCAAACGACCATGACCATCGGGTAAAAGCCCAAGAGGTATTTCGACAAGGCGTCATGGCTGGAAAAGAGGAAGGTGGCAAGAACGATCAGCAAAATCCCTTTGAAGGGGCGGTTTACGCCGGAGAGCGGGGTGCTGACGGTCATATGGGTTCCCTTGCGCCTGGCGAATTCCAATAATTTAGAACCTGGTTCCAGATTCCTATACAAGCATAGGCCGAAAGTGTTCGAACAACGCACAGTTTTCAGATGAACAGAGATCAAACTGTGGGAGCGAGCCTGCTCGCGATGACGGATTCACATTCAACATTTCAGCTATTTGAAAGTCCGCTATCGCGAGCAGGCTCGCTCCCACAATGGAGTGGTGGTGTGCCCGAGTTAACTGAATAACTCTGAAGCAAGGCTCGCCGCCGACAACTCTTCGGCAAACGTCAACAACAGCGGTGCCAACTCATGCAATCGAGCGCCCGGCATACGCGCACTGGGCCCGGCGATGCTCAACACCCCGATCACCCGCCCCTCGCTCGGGTGCCTCACCACGGCAGCAATCGCCGAGGTGCCCACCGCCGAGCTCTCTTCAACCCAGGCATAGCCCTGATCGCGCGCCAGACGTAGACGTTCCAGCAATTCAATGTTGGAACGCGGCGCATTCGGCCCCAGGTCCTTCGGCCGCTCACCGCCCTGACGTTCTACCAGCGACAACGCCTCGGCATCGCTCATGCACGCCAGCCACGCGTGGCCCGAGGCGGTATAGAACAACGGCGCATCGCGGCCCATGTCCGGGTCGTATCGCAGGCCGGACCGGGCACCTTGAGACTTGGCGATCCAGATCTGCCGCTCGCCCTCAATGACGCCCAGGCGCACCAGTTCACCGGTCTCCTGAGCCAGGCGATCCAGCACCGGCTGCACGATATCGGCGCCGCTGCCCGCCAGATAACGAAACCCCATCGCCACCAGTTTGGTCGACAGGTGATAGCGCAGGTTCTCCGGATTCTGCCGCACATAACCCAAGCGGATCAGCTCGGCGAGCAAGCGATGGGTCGCGCTTTTAGGGATATCCAGCTGTTCCGCCAGCGTCTGCATCTGCAGGCCGCGAGGGTCACTGGTAAGACTTTCCAGCACGCTGAAAACACGTTCGATCTGACTGCCGGCCATGGGAGATTCCAAACTCAATTTGCCTGATTCTAGAAGATGAACCGTATAACGCGAAATCTGGAACTGAACAGTCGACAAGCACAGGCATCACTCATTTGAGAAAAACCCATCGTCTGACGGAATTCGATGGGCTATCCATGTTCCTACAGTCTGCAAGGTTCCCCCTGCCGCAAAGCTACAGTGCATGCTGGCACACGCAAAAACCCGGACGACCGGACTGGCGTCGCTCCCGCACACCAGCAACACTCATCCCCACGGACAATCAGAGGATTCCCACATGCTATGGAAAAAAGGCCGACGCAGCGACAACGTGGTCGATGCCCGTGGTGATGATGTCGGCGGTGGCGGGATGCGTTTCGGTGGCGGCAAGGGCTTGAGCCTGACCGCGATCATTCTGATTGTCGGCATCGGCTGGATCACCGGCCAGGACCCGCTGCAGATCCTCGGACAGCTCACCGGGCAAATGAGCGAGCAATCGGCGCCGGCCACCAACCAAACTCGCAAGGCGCCACCCGCAAACGACGAAGGCGCCGAATTCGTGCGTTCGATCCTCGGTGATACCGAAGACACCTGGGGTCAGATTTTCCAGCAGGCAGGCCGGCAATATAAAGACCCGACCCTCGTGCTGTTCAGCAATCGCGTCAATTCCGCCTGTGGTCTGGCGACATCAGCGACCGGTCCGTTCTATTGCCCGGCCGACCAGAAGGTCTACCTGGACATGGCGTTCTTCCAGGAAATGTCACAACGCTTTGCGGCCGCCGGCGACTTCGCTCAGGCTTACGTGATCGCTCACGAAGTCGGACATCACGTTCAGACCTTGCTCGGCGTTTCAGCGAAAATTCAGACCGCCCGCCAGCAAGGCCGGCAGATGGAAGGCGATGGCGGTTTACTCGTGCGCCAGGAATTGCAGGCCGATTGCCTGGCCGGGGTCTGGGCCAACAATGCGCAAAAGCGTCTGAACTGGCTGGAACCCGGCGATATCGAAGAAGCCTTGAACGCAGCCAACGCCATCGGCGACGACCGCTTGCAGCAGCAAGGTCAGGGCCGCGTGGTACCGGACTCGTTTACCCATGGCACGTCAGCGCAAAGAGTGCGCTGGTTTAAAACCGGATTTGCACAAGGCCAGGTGGGCCAGTGCGATACCTTTGCGGCGAAAAACCTGTAAATGAATAAGTGGCTGTTAGCTGTACTGTTTACCTGCGCAAGTACCCAAGCCGCCGAGCATGGGGTCAAAGAACTCAGCCCCGGCCGGCTGTTACTCAAAGAAGGCGAGATGGCGGTAGGCATCGGCCCGGCGCCTGCGAAAATCGAACGTGTGCTGATCATCATTCATGGCCGACTGCGCAATTCTGAAACCTACCGCCAGAGCGCCGAGCAGGCGGCTGAACTGGCAGGACAAAGCGCAACCACGCTGGTGATCGCCCCACAATTTCTCAACGAAACCGATGTAGCCCTGCATCCAGTGGCGGACACCGTCCTGCGCTGGCAGGGCAATGACTGGATGGAGGGCGGTTTATCCACCGCCCCGTTTGCGTTGAGCTCCTATGGGGCACTGGATCAGATCATCGCGAGAGTCAGCGACCGTCAACAGTTTCCGGACGTGAAACAAATCGTCATTACCGGTCATTCCGGTGGCGCGCAAGTGGTTCAGCGTTATGCATTGCTGGCTCACGACCAACCGACGCTCACTGCGTCCGGTGTGAAAGTCCGTTATGTGGTCGCCAACCCTTCCTCGTATGCGTATTTCGATGAGCGGCGACCCGTGGCGTTCGATCACGCGAAATGCCCCGGTTTTAACCGCTGGAAGTATGGCCTGACGGATTTACCCCTCTATGCCAGTGGGCAAACGGCGCCGCAGATTGAAGGCAATTACGTCAAGCGTGACGTGACTTATCTGCTCGGACAGCAAGACATCGACCCGCAGCATCCGGCGCTGGATAAAGGTTGCGAAGCGCAAGCCCAGGGCGCTAATCGCCTGACTCGCGGGCACTATTATTTCGACTACTTGCTGCGTCGCAACCCTCGCGGGGTGAACCAGCAACTGGTCGACGTGCCGGGGGTTGGGCATAACGGGGATGGGATGTTTACGTCGCCCGAGGGGCAGAAGGCGTTGTTTGGGCAGTGAGTTGGGTGGTGCCTGATCTGGCGCTATCGCGAGCAGGCTCACTCCTACAGTAGATCTCTAGCGGACACAGTTTTTGTATTCCATAGAGATCCCCTGTAGGAGCGAGCCTGCTTGCGATGGGGCCCTCAAGCCAACAGCATTTCCCGCAACGCCACACAATCCGCCGCATGCCAATCCGTCAGCTCAGGCCACGGGTTATCCGGCAAATTCACCAACACCGTCCGCGCCCCCGCCGCCCGCCCGCAATCCAGATCAAACCGGTAATCACCGACCATTACCATTTCGCTCGCCGGCACCTTCCAGGCCTCGGCCAGTTTCAGCAAACCACCGGGATGCGGTTTAGGCGGCGCTTCATCACGCCCCAGCACGTCTTCCACCGCGAAGCAGTCCGCCAGGCCGATGGCCTCCAGCGTGACGTGCGCCAGCTCCCGGGCATTGCGCGTCAGAATGCCCAAGCGATAGCCACGCCCGGCCAACTCACGCACCAGCTCCACTGCACCTGGGGCCGGTTTCGAACCCAGCGCCAGATCACGTTCGTGCTCCAGCAGCCACGCATGTTTAGCCGCCGCTTCATCGGCCGGCAATGCCGCGAGGTGCGTCAGGATGTCGTCTTCGGCCGGGATCGCCAATGCCACGCGAATCGCCGCGAAGTCATGCACGGCCACTGTCAGGGTGCCGTCCATGTCGAACACCCAGTGACGCACCTCGGCCAGGCTCATGCCCAATCCTTGCGATGACGAATCAGGCCTTCCTGCGTGACCGAGGCCACCAGTTGCCCGGCGCGGTTGAACACGCTGCCACGGCTAAAGCCACGGGAATTTCCGGCCCACGGGCTGTCCATCGCGTAGAGCAACCAGTCATCGGCGCGCAGATCCTGGTGGAACCATAGCGCGTGATCGAGGCTGGCGACCTGCATATCTTTGTGCCAGACCGATTTGCCATGGGGCTGCATCGAGGTGACCAACAGACCGAAGTCCGACGCATAGGCCAGCAGATATTTGTGCAATGCCGGCGAGTCGGCCAAGGCACCGTCGGCGCGAAACCATACGTACTTGATCGGGTCGGACGGCAGCGGGTTGTAGGGATCTTTTTCGGTCACCGGGCGGAATTCGATCGGTTTCGGGCACAGCAGTTTTTCGCGCATTTTTTCAGGGATCAAGTGTGCACGCTGCTGGGTCAGCTCCAGCTCCGACGGCAGGTTTTCCGGGCCGACCACAACCGGCATTTCGGTTTGGTGCTGGAAGCCTACTTCGTCGTACTGGAACGAGGCGCTGCAGGTAAAAATCGGATGACCTTTCTGGATCGCCGTGACCCGGCGCGTGCTGAAACTGCCGCCGTCGCGAACTCGGTCAACCTGATACACCACTGGCAACCCGGCATCGCCCGGACGCAGGAAATAACCGTGCATCGAATGCACGTGGCGCGCTTCTTCGACCGTCTGACTGGCCGCCGACAGTGACTGGCCGAGCACCTGACCGCCGAACAACTGGCGAAAACCAAGGTCCTGGCTGCGCCCACGGAACAGGTTTTCTTCGATTGGTTCCAGGGTCAGTAAATCGACCAGATCATCCAACACTTGGCTCATTCAGACTCTCCTCACGCAAAACATTGCCGCGCAGTCTTGGCTGCGACGGTCGATTCAATTTCTGGCCCGGGCCAACAATATGGGAGCCATTGTAAACGTCCGCGTCGGCTTATCCATGCAAGGTTTGCAGCCATTGTTCACGGGTGATGCGGTACAGCACATGGTGACGCAGGGGATGGTCGGCCGCGAGCTTTGGGTGCTCGAAGTCATCGGCTGAATCATGGTGCATGCCGATCGCCTGCATGACTTTCTCTGAAGGCGTGTTGTTTTGGGTGGTGAAGGACACGACTTCTGTCAGCCCCAACCGGTCAAACCCGCAACGCAGCGCGGTCCACGCCGCTTCACTGGCATAACCCAGGCCCCAATGTTCGCGGGCCAGGCGCCAGCCGATTTCGGTCGCGGGGGTGAATGGCGCGTCGAAACCCACCACAGCCAGGCCGGTAAACCCGATGAACTGGCCGGTGTCCTTGCGTTGCAGTGCCCAGAGGCCAAAACCATGCTCGGCAAAATGCCCGCGTATTCGTCCGATCAGCGAGGCACTTTCCAACCGACTCAACGGCGCCGGGAAATATCGCATCACTTGTGGATCGGCACACATCGCCGCAAACTCCGGCAAATCCTCATCGCGCCACTGCCGTAACAACAGTCGCGCGCTTTCGAGTTCCAGTATTGGCTCCATTGCGTTCCCCCCCCCGTTTCCATGCCGCAAGTCTACAACGCTGGTAGGATCCTTCTCTCATTCCTACATGAAATCATCATGCCGCTGCCGCTGATTTATCACGAAGACTACAGCCCCGAGTTCCCGGCGGATCACCGCTTCCCCATGGATAAGTTTCGCCTCCTGCGCGATCACTTGGTGGACAGTGGCCTGACCCGGGACGCCGACCTGCTGCGTCCGGCGCTTTGTCCTCCGGAGATTCTCGCCCTCGCCCATGACGCTGCCTATATCGAACGCTATATGAGTGGCGAGTTGTCCCGTGAAGACCAACGGCGCCTCGGACTGCCCTGGACCGAAGCCCTGGCCCAGCGCACGGTGCGCGCGGTCGGCGGTTCGTTGCTGGCGGCGGAACAGGCGCTGGAGCACGGTTTGGCCTGTCACTTGGCGGGCGGCACGCATCACGCGCATTACGACTACCCGGCCGGCTTCTGCATCTTCAATGACCTGGCGGTGATCAGCCATTACCTGCTGGAAAGTGGCCGGGTGAATCGGGTGCTGATCTTCGATTGCGACGTGCATCAGGGCGACGGGACTGCAYGGATCCTGCACAACACCCCGGACGCGGTAACGGTTTCCCTGCACTGCGAAAAGAATTTTCCTGCACGCAAAGCCGAAAGTGACTGGGACATCCCGCTGCCCAAGGGCATGGGCGATGCCGACTACCTGAAAGTAGTCGACGATGCGCTCAACTATTTGCTGCCGCTCTATCAACCGGATCTGGTGCTGTATGACGCCGGGGTCGATGTGCACAAGGACGATGCCCTGGGTTATTTGAAACTGACGGACGAAGGCGTGGCGGCGCGGGATGAAAGCGTGATGCGTCATTGTCTGGGCCGGGATATTCCGGTGGTGGGGGTGATTGGTGGCGGTTACAGCAAGGACCGCAAGGCCTTGGCGCGCCGACATGGCATCCTGCATCACAGCGCGCAACAGGTCTGGCAGTCATCAGGTTGTCATTGAGCTATGGGCCTTTACCCACAATGCCTGTGGAACTGCCTGTGGATAACCTGAGTGAAAGGGTCTACAGCCCATACGGTGTATAGGCTACACAACGGTGGTTGTTTTTTAACCACATCTTGAACCCATCATCAATCCCCTGTGGGAGCGAGCCTGCTCGCGATAGGGCCCTCACATTCAACATCAATGCCGACTGACCCACCGCTATCGTCGGAACGCCGCCCGGAACCGGCTCACTCCCACAGGGATCCGTGCTGGTAGAATGCCCGGCTTCAATCCGCCAAACCGCAGCGCATTCCATGACCCAATCCTCCACCGCCCTCCCCCCTCAAGTCGCCATCATCGGCGGCGGCCCTGCCGGCCTGATGGCGGCTGAAGTGTTGAGTCAGGCCGGGGTCAAGGTCGACCTCTACGACGGCATGCCTTCGGTGGGACGCAAATTCCTGCTGGCCGGGGTCGGCGGCATGAACATCACCCATTCCGAAGCCTACCCGGCGTTTCTCTCGCGCTATGCCGAGCGCGCCCCGCAGATTGCGCCGCTGCTGCGATCCTTTGGCGCCGACGCGCTGTGCCAATGGATTCATGACCTGGGCATCGAAACCTTTGTCGGCAGCTCAGGCAGGGTGTTTCCAACCGATATGAAAGCCGCGCCCCTGCTGCGCGCCTGGCTCAAACGCCTGCGAGACGCCGGCGTAGTTATCCACACCCGCCACCGCTGGGTCGGCTGGAATGCCGACGGCAGCCTGAACATGACGAGCCCCGACGGTGTAAAAAACCTTTCACCGGACGCCACCCTGCTGGCCCTCGGCGGCGGCAGTTGGTCGCGCCTGGGTTCGGATGGCGCGTGGAGGCTGCCACTGGAACAACGCGGCGTAGGACTGGCCCCGTTGCAACCGAGCAATTGCGGCTTCGAGGTGCAGGCCTGGAGCGAATTGATGGTCAGTAAATTCGCCGGCGCGCCGCTGAAAAACATCGCCATCGGCCTCAATGAAGACGTGCCACGGCTCGGGGAATGTGTGGTCACGGCGACCGGGATTGAAGGCAGTCTGATCTACGCCTTGTCGGCACCGATCCGCGAAGCCATCAACCTCAACGGTTCGGCGACCATCCATCTGGACCTGCTGCCGGGCAAGCCTGTGGATAAAGTGCAGGCAGCGCTGAGCAAGCCGCGCGGTTCACGTTCGATGTCCAAACACCTGCACAGTCAACTGGGCCTTGATGGGGTCAAAGCCGCATTGCTGCGTGAACTTACGCCGGCCGACTGCTTTGCCGAACCGGCACTGTTGGCCAAAGCGATCAAGGCATTGCCGCTGACGCTTGTGAAAACCCGCCCACTGGACGAAGCCATCAGCAGCGCCGGGGGCGTGATGTTTGAGTCGATGGATGAACGCTTGATGCTCAAGCAACTGCCTGGCGTGTTCTGCGCGGGGGAGATGCTGGATTGGGAGGCACCGACGGGCGGCTATCTGCTGACCGCGTGTTTCGCCAGCGGTCGGGCGGCGGGGATGGGGATGGTGGAGTGGTTGAAGCGCAAGGCTTGAAGACCGAGGTGCGCCCATCGCGAGCAGGCTCACTCCTACAGGGGATTTGTGAACGACACAGATCCCCTGTAGGAGCAAGCTTGCTCGCGATGGCGGCCTAAGACGCGCCGCTGTAGATCAAGGCTTACGCTTACGCGGCCCGGTATTAAACACCGGCACTTTGCGCACAGGCTTGATCGAAGGCTCCGGCGCCGATGCATCCCCGCTCTCAACCCACTTGCCCAGGTTGCGCTTGCCACCACTGGAGGTCTTTGGCTTCTTCGGCTTTTTCGGCTTCTTGACCACCTGACCGCTGGCATCGGTACCCGGTACGCGGTGCTCAGGTTCGAAGTCATGCTCCATCTGCCGAGGCAACGTCTGACGGGTCAACGTCTCGATGGCCGACAGCAGATTCACTTCATCGGCGCACACCAGCGAAATCGCCTGTCCGGTGTTTCCCGCTCGGCCCGTACGCCCGATGCGGTGGATGTAATCCTCCGCCACGATCGGCAGGTCAAAGTTGACCACCAACGGCAAATCTTCGATGTCCAAACCACGGGCTGCGACGTCAGTAGCCACCAGAATCTGCACTTCACTGGCCTTGAAACGGTCCAGCGCGCGCTGACGCGTAGCCTGCGGTTTGTCGCCGTGGATGCCGTCGGCATTGATGCCCAGGCCCTGGAGTTTTTCCACCAGAGCGTCGACACCGTTGCGGGTCTTGGCGAACACCAGCACTTGCTTCCACTTGCCTTTGCGCAGCAAGTGAACGAACAGCTCCGGCTTGCGCTTCTTGTCGACCGTCACAACCCACTGTTTAACCGTGTTGGCGGCTACGTTACGCGGGCTGACTTCGATGCTCAGCGGATCGTTGAGCATCTGCCCGGCCAGGGTGCGGATCGCATCGGAGAACGTTGCGGAGAACAACAGCGTCTGACGTTTCTTCGGCAGCGCCTTGTAAATGTTGCCCAGTTCTTCGGAGAAGCCCAGATCGAGCATGCGATCGGCTTCGTCCAGCACCAGGGTTTGCAGCTGATTGAACTTGAGCGCGTTCTGACGGAACAGGTCGAGCAAGCGGCCCGGCGTGGCCACCAGCAGGTCGACGCCTTTGCGCAGTTTCATCATTTGCGGGTTGATGCTGACGCCGCCGTACACCGCGTAAGTGCTCAACGGCAGGTTCTCGGCGTACTGACGCACGGCTTCGTGAACCTGTTCCGCCAGCTCGCGGGTCGGCACCAAAATCAATGCGCGTACGGAGTTAGCGGTGACTTTCGGCCCTTCCATGGCCAGCAATTGCAACAACGGCAACGCGAAACCGGCAGTCTTGCCGGTGCCGGTCTGGGCGGCGGCCATCAGGTCGCGACCGGCCAGCACCGCCGGAATGGCTTGCGCCTGAACCGGCGTCGGGGTCTGGTAGCCGAGCGTCTCGAGAGAGCGCAGCAAGGGTTCGATCAGGCCAAGGGTGGCGAAAGTCATGGGATTACCGTAGGAAAATTCAGCGCGGGTTTTTCAAAACAAGTGTGCAAAACAAGATGCAATGGCGCGCAGTTTACCCTAATTCACACGGGATTCTGTCGGCGCGACTGCAGCCGGCTGCACAGGCGCCCGGCGCCACTGCGGTAAACCGATCAACACCACGGCGCTGATGATCACCAGCATGGCCAGCCCTTCTTCGATGCCGATGGTCTCGCCGACAAACACGATGCCCAACAACACCGCCACGGCCGGGTTGACGTAGGCATAGCTGGTCGCCGCCGCCGGACGCACGTTTTTCAGCAGATACATATAAGCGTTGAACGCGATAATCGAGCCGAAGAACGTCAGATACGCCAGGGCTGCCCAACCTTCGATCGGTGGCAGGGCTTGCAAATGCTCGCCGCTCAGCGCACTGCCGATCAGCAGCGCCACGCCGCCGACCAGCATTTCCACAGCGCTGGCCATCGCCCCCTCGGGCAACGGCAAGTGTTTGCTCCAAACCGAACCAAACGCCCAGGAAGCCGCCGCCAGCACCAGCAACGTCGCCCCCAGCGGGCTCGATTGCAGGTTCGAACCGAGATTCAACATGGCAATGCCGATCAGACCGAGCGCAATCCCGGCCCATTCGAGACGGGTATTACGCGCGCCCCAAAAATATCCGCACAACAAGGTAAACAACGGCACCGTTGCAATCGCCAAAGCTGCCACACCGGAGGCCACCCCCATGTGTTCGGCCACAGTGACTCCGCCGTTACCGCCAGCGAGCAGCAAGATCCCGATCATGCCGGCCGCTTTCCACTGCGCCCAGGTCGGTGTCGGCGCCCCGCGCCAGCGCAGGAAGGCATACATCAGCGTCCCGGCGACCACAAAACGGATTCCGGCGAGCAACAACGGCGGCCAGTACTCCACACCGATGCGGATCGCCAGATAGGTTGATCCCCAAATCACGTACAACGCGAAAAAAGCAGCGATCAACGGTAAGGGAAAACGACGTAAGCCAGGCATGAGCAACTCGATGACAGGACAATGTGAACAGCTATTCTAGAAAGGCCAACGGCGAAAAATAAGTTACAAAACCTGTTTATAGCGCCAGTACACTTTTCAAAACACGGAGATCGGCGTTATAAACCGTGCTTTCGAAAGTCAGTCATTTTTCAGGTGCACGACGATGGATAAATACGACCGCATGCTCCTCGGCGCCCTGCTGGAAAACGGCCGTGCGTCTTACGCCGACCTCGCGCGCAAGGTCAACCTGTCCGCCCCGGCCGTGGCCGAGCGCGTGGCCAAACTGGAAGCCAGTGGCGTGATTACCGGCTACCAGGCGAAAGTCGACATGGCCAAGCTCGGTTTGCCAATCCAGTGCGTGATCGAACTGCGCCTGAACCAGCACGGCAATCAAAAGGCCTACGACGACTTGATCAAAATCCCCCAATTGACCGAGTGCCACCGGGTCACCGGCGATCCGTGCGTGATCATGCAGGCGGCGGTGGGTTCGATGCCGGAGCTGGAGGAGTTGATCAACAAGATTGCCAAGTTCGGGTTCAGCAAGACGTCGATTGTGCTTTCGAGCGCGATAGAAAAGCGCGTGCCGTTGGGGCAACTGGAAGGGAATGGCAAATAGTTCTCCTGTAGGAGCTGAGCTTGCTCGCGATGGCGGCATGTCAGTCACCATAAATGTTGACTGTTAAACCGTCATCGCGAGCAAGCTCAGCTCCTACAGGGGATTTGCGGTGTGATTAGAACCCGCGATGGCGCTTGAGATGTTCATTGATCTTCGCCGCCGGCACTTTCTGCAAGCTGCACAGCAAATCATGCGACAACTCGCGCAACCCATGCTTGCGCCGCAGTTCTTCAGCCAGATGCGCCGTCAGGTTGGCAGCCATCTCGGCATCAGCCATGGCCCTGTGCGCCTTGCCGGTATCGGGCAGGTTGGCGAAGGTGGTAAGGGTGCCGAGCTTGTGGTTCGGCGCAGCTGGCATCAACCGCCGGGCCAATAGCAGCGAGCAGGCAAAATTCTGTAATCGCGTGCGCTTGATCCGCCCCAGTTCGAAGTCCCAGAACTTCTGGTCGAACGCGGCGTTGTGCGCCAGCAGCGGCGTGATGCCGACGAACTCATTGACTTCGTTCATCACCTGCTCCGCCGACGGCGCGGTGCGCAGCATGGCGTTGCTGATACCGGTCAGTTGCTCGATGAAGGCGGGTACGCGCACGCCGGCATTCATCAGGCTTTGGTAACGCTCGACGATGCGCCCCTGTTCAAGAATCACCACGGCAATTTCCGTGGCCCGGCAGCTGCTGCTCGGGGAGATTCCGGTGGTTTCAAAGTCGATGACTGCTATGCGTTCCAAACCTGTTTCAACTCCGTAAAAATCAATTCTTGAGCAGCAACGCGCCTTCAATGGGCACGTAACGGCTGGCGGCGCGGATCAGCGAATTGGCGGTCAGGCCCGGCACGCCGTAGGCCACCGCTTGCACTCCGTGTTTGCTGATGATGCGCTCCAGCAGCATGTCGAAATCACCGTCGCCGGAGGCCAGCACCACTTCGTCAACATGATCGGCGGCGTCCATGATGTCCAGGGTAATGCCCACGTCCCAGTCACCCTTGGCCGACCCGTCGCTGCGCTGGATGTAGGGTTTGAGCTTCACAGTGAAGCCGAGGTTGCGCAGGATCTGCTGAAACTGCTGCTGTTTGCTGTCACCGCGATCGATCGCGTAGGCATAAGCCTCGACGATCTCGCCCTGTTTGCTGATGTCAGCCCATAACGCGGCGTAGTTGAAGTGGCAACCATAGGCCTGACGCACGGTGTAATAGAGGTTTTGAACATCGGCGAACACTGCGATTTTTTTCACCGCGGACTTCCTCTTGGCGCACAGGCGCGCAGGCGAGATCAGGCACCAGGCCCGAAAAGTTGCCCAGTATGCCAGCCCGAAGGATTGTTCCGCGAATAATCGGCCCGGGGCACGGTCGCGCCCCGGACGAATGGTGTGTCAGACGAAGGAATCGTCGTCATCGCCACCGAAGAACGATGAGCTGTCATCGTTGTAATCAGCGTCGGCAAAACCGCCCTGATTGTTGGAGTTGTCAGCCATGCGCTGGTCGTCGCCCCAGCCATTGCCGCTATCGTTCTGATCGCTGACCTGAGCTGGCTCTTCCTTGATCACTTCAACCACTTCCGGCTGCTGATTGTGATGGAACAGGCTGCTGATGCCTTGTGCCAGCATCACGCCACCCGCCACACCGGCTGCGGTCTTCAGCGCACCACCGAGAAAACTGCTGCCAGCCGCCGGAGCTTGCTGTTGCGGGGCGTAATTTTGTTGAGGCGGTGCTGCGCCGAAGTTTTGCTGTGGCGATTGCGAATTGAACGATGGTCGTGCCGGTTCGCGCCAGCCGCCCGTGGACGGCGCTGCACTCTGGCTCGGTGCTGGCTGCGGATCGCGGGCACTGCCACCGAAGATGCTCGACAAAAAGCCACCACCGCTCGGTGCCGGTGCCGCTGTCTGAGCCTTGGCCGATTGCAGTTCGGCCTGCAATTGCTGCACTTGCCGGGTCAATTGTTTGTTCTGTTCGTCGAGGCTCTTGATGGCGGCTTCTTGAACCAGAATCGCCTGGGTCATGAAATAGCCGGCCGCAGGCTGGCGAGTCAGGTGTTCCTTGATCCGCACCTCGGCCAGGGCGTCGCGCGGGGCTGAATCCGTTTCGGCCTGTTGCAGCCGGGAAAACAGTCCATCGATCAGGGTTTGTTCTTCGCTGTTCATGGCGACCTCGTAGATTGCCGGGAAAATCGTTGTCCTTTTCCGATGAGGATAAGGTGCTCCACCTTAATGGAGGCTGAAAGAAGTTGTTTCAACGACCTTTACCTTACGTTTACGTTTGCGCCTCAAAGGGGTTCATCGGTTAAAGTGGGCCACCGCGTCCAACCAGCGATACCGACTGATGAATCCGTTAGATGTACTGCGTGACTCCCTGTATTTCTTCAAGCGCAATCTGGGCCAGATCGTGCAGCTGTGCCTGCCGCTGGTGATCTTCGAGTCGCTCCTGCAACTAGTGGTCGACCACTCTACCGAGCCGGACAGTTTTCCCGGTGTCAGTGTGATCGTCGGCTTGCTGGTTTATCCGCTGTACACCGCCGCCCTGATCCTGTTTCTCGACGCCCGCAGCCGCGGTGAGGCGCCACGCAATCGCGATCTGCTGGCGAGGTCGGCCTACCTGTGGCCACGCTTCGCCTTGCTGACGGCGCTCAATACCCTGCTGATCCTGCTCGGCCTGTCGCTGTACTTCCTTCCCGGTATCTATCTGATGGTGACCCTGGCGTTCGGCGAATACCTGCTGGTGCTGCGAGGCCTGGCTCCGCTGGCGGCGATGAAGGAAAGCCTGCGCCTGACCCGTGGACACTTCATGCGCATCCTGGTGTGCATTTTGTGCGTGATGGGCCCGTTGTGGTTGCTCAAGGGCGCAACGCTGGCGGTATACCCCGAGCCGCAGAATCCGGTGATCTCACTCCTGATCGACAGCGCCCACAGCTTCCTGCAACTGTTCACCAGCGTGGTGTTGTTCCGTTTGTTCATGCTGATCAGCGAAGAACCCGCAAAGATTGATGGGCCGCTCTGACCGTGGGCTTCGGCGCGGCGCTCGGTTATGCTCAGGGCCATCTTTTGTAACGCTATAAGCCGAGCCATGACCCGTCTACTGCGCTACACCCTGCCGAGCCTGTTGATCGTGATCGGCGTGATGACCCTGATCTACAACCTGACCTGGCGCCCCGACGCCAGGGAAGTGGTGCCGGCCAGCTGCACGGTTCAAGCGCCAACCCTGGTGTCCGGCCAGGCGCTGAAGGTGATGACCTGGAACGTTCAGTACCTGGCGGGCAAACGCTACGTGTTCTGGAACGATCTGGCACAGGGTGACGACGAGAAGCCGACACTGGAAGACATGGCCTTCAGCCTCGACGAAGTGGCGCGGGTGATTCGCGACGAAAACCCCGACATCGTGTTGTTGCAGGAGCTCGATGACAATGCCAAGACCAGCGATTACCAGAACCAGTTCAAGCTGCTGCAAGAGCGGGTCGCCGACCTGTATCCGTGCAGCGCTCGCGCCTTCGACTGGAAGGCCGATTTCGTGCCGCAGCCGCACATTTTCGGCAGCGTTGGCCGGCAACTGGTAACGCTCAGCCGCTACCAGATCGAACACGCCGAACGCCTGCAATTGCCGGTCGAACCAGCCAACGTGATCAGCCGCCAGTTCAAACCGAAAAACGCCCTGCTGGTGACTTATCTGCCGCTGAACGACGGCGGTCAGATGGCGGCTCTCAATACCCATCTGGACCGCGCCCTCCAGCCTGACGAAACGTTGCAAGCCCAAGTAACGGCTATTGCCAAAGTCCTCGACAAGTTCGAAAGCCTTGGCACGCCGTGGCTGATCGGTGGCGACTTCAATCTGTTGCCACTGGGGCAATTTCGCCGACTGCCGGACGATCAACGCACGCCCTACTCCGCCGACAGCGCCTTGCATGTGTTGTGGGACAAATACCCGATGATCCCGACCAACAACGAAGCCAGCGGCGTCGATCGCGCGCGCTGGCTGACGCATTACCCGAATGATCCGGGCCTGAACGGCCCGGACCGGACCGTCGACTATTTGTTCTACAGCCCACGCATCAAACGGGTCGAGGCGACGGTGAGGCAGGACGATACGTTGCGCATTTCCGATCACTTGCCGGTGATTGCACGGTTCCTGTTGCCTGCTGCGCCCTAACGCGGGACTCATGACAAATTCAAAATCTGTGGGAACGGGCTTGTCCGCGATTAAGGTCCAAAGGTGCTTGAATGCCCCGGCCCCATTCAGGAAACCTGAGGTGACCTGCGCTCGATCTCGATGCCAATGAGTGGGCGCTTCAAGGCAATCGATACCCATGCCCCCACGGCTGCGATCACGCATGCGGCAAATCCCAACAGGAAGGACATGAAGCTGAGCTCTTGCGCGACAGCCAGCAGTCCGAGCACCGCTGCGGTTGCCTCGGCCGCCCCCCAGACACAGGTCTGGACTGCCATCGCGACAGAGCTGCGCCCTCTCCATATCTTGACGGCCTGGGCTTGATACAACGGGCCACAGATCATCTCGCCAATAACGATAAAAACCACCACGACAAACAGAATCGCCTGAGCTTGCGATGAAATGATCAACAGCAGGCATCCCGTCCCGATCAACAGGTTTGAAACGATGACGCGCCACAAGCGAGACACTCGCTGCGAGAGCGACGTTATATAAACCTGGCTGAAAATGATGATCCCGCTGGCCACCAAGAATAGTACCCCCACCAACTCACTGGAAAAGCGCTCGGTCGCATAGGTTGGAAACACGTAATAAAACTGCGCATAGCCAATCATGGTCAGAAAATTGATTGCCAGAAATGCAACAACTTTAGGGGAAGCCTCGGATCCGTCCACCGTGGAAGAACGATCACCAACCTCCAGACCTGCTGAGCGTGCCAGGTGAGGAATCAATGTGGTGGAAGCAGTTGCAAGCACACCTAAAAGCAATGGCAAGGCAACAAACCAGTAACCCGCCCCGGCCAGTATCAATGATGCGATGAAGGGGGCAACACCGGCGCCGGCGTTCGCTGCAACATTCTCGTAGGAGAGTACGCGCTCGTGTTCGCCCTCACCGAAGTACTGAACGATATAGGAGATCTGGGAAATCGTAGCGATTTTTTGAGCCTCAAGTAGCGAGGACATCAAAAAACGGTGGGTACTTCAGACCTTCCCTAAAGAAAACGCGCGAGACTCATCAGTTATCGGGGGTTGCCTCAAGCGCAGCCTGGATGACGAGCGCCAGGCTTTCCCAACTTCTGATATAGCCATCAAGGCGAGGGTGACGAGGAACAAGCCCCGTTTCAATTGCTTTTATCATCGCTGCTTTGATCATTTCAAAGGTTGCTAGTTCAGACATGACTTACTGCCCTTTAAACGTTATTTGATCCAGCGCGTCGACACCATCCTGCAGCAATAAATAGGCTGGAAATATCAGTCGAAAGAAGTCTGCATCAACCGTATGTTTGACGGTTACGGATGTCAGCGCCTCTAAAAGCCTGGTAGCGGCGCGTATTCTGAAACAGGCATCTTCAAACAGCAGATTTGGTGCGGCATGCGAGTCTATATAGAAAGTCGGGGTGTTGGATGCGTTGGCTTTAAGAGACTGATAGCGATTCACAGATGAACTCCTTGAGAGCATTTAGGTTATGACGATGCGACACTTGCTTTTAATTGAAAGGGATGTTGCTAGTCTTGCTTGACTGCTGAACCAGCGCGTAAGCGCAATGGCCAAAGGTTCATTCGATATTTATGCGGCCTGAGTGTTAGCTGAAGCCTGGCTTACACATACAGGACTCTTCGGTGGGCGAGGATTTGTCATCGCGGACCAAGCCATCAAGTCGAGATCCAGATCCAGATCCAGATCCAGATCAGTGTTAAACGTTCGCCAGACAGCTGACGGAGCTTTTCAAAAACCAGAGTATTCATTAGTCTCATCCCTGTTTTGACTGATCACTGCCAGGTTTCTGTTTTTCTGCCAGATCACCGCGCCATCCCGCGCACTCCTGTGAGCGGTCGACGGTCGCGAATCAACGAACAAAGAAGGCGATGACACCCGCCTCCTGCATGTTCATTCCTTGGTACTTTTGGTCTTTCGGGCCGCACGCCCGTCGTACTCCGGACGGCCAGAAACAATTAACCCGAAGAAATAAGGTTGGGCGCCTGAGTCCTCGAGCTGACTCCCTGACTTGTTATGCACTTCAATGAGAGAGAAAAGATCCACAAGACGGTCCTGAATCTGTTCTATTTCCGCGTCTTTCAGTGTCACCATCGAGCTGTATTTGAAAGAACCTGAAACATCAAAGTATTCACTTTTTTCAGGCTTGAGCAGCGACCGTTCCACTTCGTAGCGCAGGAACTGATCCTTTAACCTCAACGCATCAACTGTTCTGGGCATCCTCAGCGTTGGTGCATGACGAACAAAGGGATCTTCAGGTGCTGTTCGTTCTTTTGAGACAAGGCTCAAGAAAGCTTCTGTATGTTGATCGTAGGCAAGGCCAATTTGCTGGCACACCAACTGGATTTCAGCAACGGAGGCACTGTCCACCATATAGAGATAAGTCATCAATGGCAGCAGTTCAAAGTTCTCTTCGAATGCTGCAATCACCTCTTGGGTGATGATGAACTCACGCTCATACCGACTTAAACTCAACGCCCGACGTAAAATTTTCGAATCATGCTCTCTCAGCTCAAGCCTGGAAGAAAGATCCGTGACTTCGACACCTTTGCCAAACAGCATCTCGTGGACGTTAGCGGGCAGCAAGTCTCTGAAGTAATGCCAAAAATAATCAAAACTGACTTTGCTTGAGGCGTCGATACCAAGATGGTCATGTAACTCCACTGCGGCATCAATACTCAGGTATTTCCTTCCGGCCTCAACGTCACGATAGTAATTAGCCGAAAATGGAATATTGACCTCATCGAGAAACGTTGAAATCTTCAGATGCCCCGTTTCGATCCGCAACTGCATGAGAAACGCACCAAACGCTCGTTTACTTTCCAAGCTCTTCAGCCTCTGCCGACAGAGTGACAACCACTCTGGTCGTATTTTTCTTGATTTTCATACTGGAAGTTACCACGCCTATTTCCTGCGTATTACGCACATGAACTCCCCCACAGGGAATTGACCAGTCTTCGCATTGCCACCAACGAAATCCATGTCCTTTGCTCGTATCCGCTTCCGTACGAATCTCATGACTTGCAGAGCAAAACTCGTTCAAGGCATCCGTCGCCCGCCTCAAACTGTCTTCGTCGAACTCTCCGATAAACTCGTATTGATTCTCCCCACCCTCGTCACTCAACGGAGAGCGTACCGGGTGTGGAATGGACCGCCCAAGCGTCTGTTCTAGCATGCAGTGCATCAAGTGCATGGCTGAATGAAGACGCATCTGATGATATCGCAATGGCCAATCAAGCGTTGCCGTAGCCTGCTGGCCAATCGCGCACTCTCTCAGCAGCGTGAACGCCTCATCGTCAACGCTCAAGTAATGCCTTATCTGATCATCCCTTTTCTTGGTCGACACAATCTCCAACGCTCGCGGTGGCTCATTCTTCCCTGGGCCCGGGATATTCAACACGCCTCGATCTCCGAGCTGTCCGCCTCCTTGCGGGTAGAAAACAGTCTGGCCCAGGAGCGCAAAAGGAAGACCCGCGTCGTCGCGTTCAAGCAAGTCGACTCGACATTCCAGTTGCTTCAGATACGGTTTTTCGTGAAATAAAGGCTGCGTTTCGCTCATTTTTACCTCGAGTAAAGTCTCACCGGATTGCGCTGGAAGCCCTCGCGAATCATCGAGTGCTTCCATGGCCTGCGGGCCTCAGTGGCGCTCATGGGTTTCCAGTTTTTTCCTCAGGACATTGCACAGTCTTGTCATCTGATCCTCACTCCCGTCTCGCAGGGTGAGGTCCTGCGCAATTTAAGACCGCGATCGGTCAGTTGTTTCAATGTCACCTGATCAACTAGATGCTCCAGTTTGCGCATGTCCCCGATGACAGATTCGCCACCCTTCCCGGCAGGCTCCACGCATACGAAAGCGATGATCTCGGGCGGACTTTTCACAGAGGCCATTTCCTGATGGAGGATGACTGACCACGAGGAAGGTGTGCGGGTCGCTTCCGTGACGTTGCCCTGAATAGTCGAGCGTGGAGAGTTCCCGCCGACGTAATCCCGGGTCTGTAAGCCCAATGCGCCAATGGCCTTTTCAAACACGCCAGGGGCCCGGCACTGACTGGCGCCGCGAATGACAAGGGCCCCGTCATTCAGCAGGCGTGCATGGATGTCGTCCGCGGCGTCTAAAAAATTACGTTGCGGATCAGCGTATCCGCTGGCCACGAAATCGAATGTCCTTTCTGCATCACTGCCCTTCACTTTCATCACTCCTCACTTCCCTGGAATCGTCGGCATCTCCGTCTGCGATGCATTAAATACCACTCCCCATTACAAATTCAACAGACAGAAATATGTTTCTTCCTACAGATTATTTCAGACTTCGCGCGCGACCCCGCCGCCGGTCGCGCCGCAATAGCAACCCAACTTGTTGAGATCGCCCTGGGTGGGGCAGTGGTTACCGAGCTGATCCTAGGCTCGGTGGGAGCACTCAAGTCTGCCGACCCCTCAATCATCCTCGGCTACGCGATATGTGGTTTCATCGCCTTCATAATCATGCGACAACTGCTCGAAATGATTGTTGAAGAACCCGTCGCCGGCTCTTTCAGCCAGTTCGCCCACAATTACTGGGGCGGGTTTGCCGGTTTCCTGTCTGGGATGGAACTGCTGGATCTTGTACATCCTGGCTGGCATGTCGGAACTGACAGCCATAGCATCAAGCACAAACGCAGTGTTTCGCAGGCCCTCTACGGCGAGGTCTGAACGATTGCAAATCTCGGACGAGCCATCGCCCGGCTGAGGCCGGGTATATACGTCCTTACTTGCGGGGTTTGATCCGTGCTGTGGCTTCAGCCACCAGCGGATCATCCGGCCAATAATGCTTCGGATACCGCCCCTTCAAATCTTTCTTAACCTCGGCATAGGTGCTGCGCCAGAAGTTCGCCAAATCCTGAGTCACCTGCACCGGCCGGCGCGCCGGAGACAGCAGGTGCAGCTTCACCACTTGCCGGCCACCCGCAATGCGTGGGGTCTCGGCCAGGCCAAACAACTCCTGCAAGCGCACCGCCAGAATCGGCGGCTGCTCACTGTAATCCAGGCGAATCGACGAGCCCGACGGCACGCTCAGATGATGTGGCGCCTGCTCATCCAGCCGTTGCGGCAGCGGCCACGGCAGCAGGTTGTGGACGATGCTCGACAGGTCGAGATTGGCGAAGTGACTGAGCCGCGACACTTTACCCAGATACGGCATAAGCCAATGTTCGAGGCTTTTGAGCAGCGCGGCGTCGCTGACATCTGGCCATTCACTGTCGCCCTTGCCGGCAAGATCCAACTGACGCATCAACGCCACCCGCGCTTGCCACTGACGCAGCTCCGGTGTCCACGGCAACAACTCCAGGCCTTTGCGCCGCACCAGATTGACCAGCGCCTGACTGCGCGCGGTTTCGTCGAGGCCGGTCAGTGGTTCGCGACTGAGTATCAACTCGCCAACCTTGCGCTGACGCTCTGCGCGCAGCACGCCTTCGCGTTCGTCCCAATCCAGTTGATCGACAACGCGCACTTGCTCGGCGAGTACCGAATCAAACAGCGCCGGATCGAAATCTGTTGCCAGATAAATCCGCTCCTCACGCTGGCCCTGACGACTGCCGAGATCGGCAATCACCAGCCACGCCTGTTTCATCAGGCTGTCAGCCTCGGCGAACAACGCCGCGCGGCCGTTGGCCAAGCGATATTCCGCACCACCGGCACGCCGTTGCTGGGCGACGCGGTCGGGATAGGCCAACGCCAGCAGCGCGCCGAGCCAGCGTGGATGATCGGGATCGCTAACAGACTCCGACGCTTTGCCACGCAAATAACCGCGATATTGACGCGCCAGTTGCCGGGCCCGTTGCACACCGCCCTGTGCCCCTCGCGCGGCGCGTTCTTCGCCGGACAAAAGTACCAAGCGGCTGTGCAAATCGGCGCCAGCACCGCGCAAAATATCGCGTTCGCCGAGCAATGCCGCGACATCGCAGGCCATGTCAGCCAAGCCGAGCGCCTGACCACGCAACAACAAATGGGCGATTCGTGGATGCGCCGGCAGTTCGGCCATGGCCTGACCGTGGCGAGTCAGCGCTTCACCGTCCAATGCGCCCAGTCGATCCAGTAAATCCTGCGCCTGTGCATAAGCAGCGGCCGGAGGTACATCCAACCAAACCAACTGACCTGGCGTCACGCCCCAACGCCCGAGTTGCAACGCCAGGCCGGCGAGGTCCGCCGAGAGAATTTCCGCACTGGCATACGCCGCCAGTTGCTCGTGCTGATCCTGCGACCACAAGCGATAGCACACGCCCGGCTCCAATCGCCCTGCCCGGCCCGCGCGCTGAGTGGCGCTGGCCTTGGAGATGCGCTGGGTGTCGAGGCGGGTCATGCCGCTGCCGGGGTCGAAACGCGGTACCCGCGCCAATCCGGCATCGATCACCACGCGCACGCCGTCGATGGTCAGGCTGGTCTCGGCGATGTTGGTCGCCAGCACCACTTTGCGCTTGCCGGCCGGTGCTGGATCAATCGCCGCGCGTTGGGCATTGAGGTCCAGTTCACCGTGCAGCGGGCAAAGCAGAACCTGCGAGCTATCGCCTAACGCATCGGCCAATTGTTGATGCACACGACGGATTTCCGCTTGCCCCGGCAAGAACACCAGAATACTGCCGGTTTCGTCATTCAAGGCTTCAAGGATCGTCTGCACCAGACGCGGTTCGATGAACTCACCGGGTTGGAAAGGCCGGCCCCAGCGCATCGCCACCGGGTACATGCGGCCTTCGCTGCGCAGGATCGGCGCGTCGTCAAGCAACCCGGCCAGGCGCTCACCTTCCAGCGTTGCGGACATCAGCAGGATTTTCAGCGGTTGATCATCGCGAAACAGTTCCCGGCCATTCAGGCTCAGGGCCAATGCCAGATCGGCGTCGAGGCTGCGTTCGTGGAATTCATCGAAGATCAGCAGACCAACGCCTTCCAGCGCCGGGTCTTCCTGCAAACGGCGCGTGAGGATGCCTTCGGTGACCACTTCAATGCGGGTGTTGGGGCCCACTTTGCTGTCCAGCCGAATTCGATAGCCGACGGTTTCACCGACCTTCTCGCCCAATTCACTGGCCAGCCGTGCCGCCGCCGCCCGCGCAGCCAAACGGCGCGGTTCAAGCATCAAAATGGTCTGCCCGGCCAGCCAGGTCTCGTTGAGCAAAGCCAAAGGCACTCGGGTGGTCTTACCGGCGCCGGGCGGTGCTTCGAGCACGGCTTCGTGGCGTGTTGCCAAGGCTTCACGCAGGGCGGGTAAAACTTCATCAATCGGCAAAGAATTCATGCTGGCTCCCAGACAAGCCGGCAAGTATAACGGCGAAGCGCCCGGCTCAATGCAACCGGGCGTTCAGAATCTAGATTTTGAATGCTGTCCGGATGCGCTCCGCTACTTCAGCGATGGTAACTCCACGCAACCCGATGGCTTTCATGTCTACGTCCAGCGAAAGCATGACGTCCAGAAATTGTCGTAGGTCCACTGCTATGCTTTTTGGCAGATCAAATGCTGGCTCTTCAGAAAGAAGACGGGACAAGACAACAACATCCTTCAGATGTTTATTGCTCTTGCGGCCAGCGTTTGGCTCCTCGCAGTCACGACGCGTGAGATTGGTCCATGCCTGTGCTTTAAGCGGAATCAATCGGTCGACACCGATGTAGGAAAGGTCCTCTGTGTCGTTGCGACCCTCTACGATGAAAGTGTAATAAGCCTCGTCGAGCAGAATGGCAGACAAATCGGAAACCTCTCCGTCTACTGGGATCGGGGTCAGATGTGCACCTTCGGGCAGCGATAAGCCTTCAGGAGCCCGCGAGAACAACTCCAGCAGTACCGGGTAACTGTCATCGGTGGGATTGCCAAACCTGTAACGCCTCGTCGGCCCATCCAGTTCGTGACGCTCGGTGTAGCCTCCGCGCTTTACGAACTCCCAGAACTCAATACCGAACACGTCATCCAGCGCTTCTATGATCAGGACAATGTCCAAATCTCGGGTAGCCCTGAAGGGTATACCTGCTTCTTCAAGCGTCAGGCTCGCTGCAACGCCGCCAATCAGCACATATCGATCCGCATAGCCGGCGAAGGCTGCGCGAAAGGTATCCAGTCCTTTTACCATTCAATTTTCTCCATCATTTCATCAAGGCTGATTTGGACTCTGTCATCAACGTCGTCCTTCAAGCTGAGGTAGAGAGAAAGGGGGTCGACGCTTTCACTCGACTCTGGAATACAGGTATTGCCGCCAATGTGATGGGGGGAGTAACTCCAGATCTCGACCTCAAAAGCCGGATCATCAAATTGGCCGACCTCTTTACAGCCCGAGCGCTGAACCTCTAAGTCCCACTCGTCTTTGGAGCACGCGATTACGGGTATCAAGGGTTCCGCGAGCATCGATGCTTTGCTGAGTGCCGACAGTCCGGCAGCTCGCTGTAACAAGAGTTGGCGGTCAGAATAAACCACACGTTTGACCGGGCTTTGCAACGCTGGTAACGCTTTTTCCCACGTGACTTCAGGCGTCGCAACAAAGCGCCAGCGAGGTGATTTTTCACTCGAGGCCGGCTCTATCAATCCGAACGATTCAAATTCCTTCATCGCTCTGGACATCGTCATTTTGGAGTACGGCTCTCCATCCGCCAGGTCCACACCTCGAAAAGTAAAGTCCTTGTCCCATCCTCGAACAATGGCGGCGATAAGCAATGCCTGGCTTGCCGGCCCCATGACTTCTCTCTCGGCATGCCTGCTGCGAAAGTACTCGCGCAGATCCATTCCAAGCTGTGGAGCGAAGAGTTGATTGCCGGGCACTACAAACTGAATCCCGGCCTCGATGAGGCGTTTACGCTCGTAGGATTTGAGGGCGCCGGTGGCATAGAGGATCGGGTGATCCACCATCTTTTTCAAAACATCGAGGTGCTTGCGAATCTTCGCGACGTTTTCAAAGGGTTCGTGAGCAAGCAGTAAAAGGCATTGGCGGCCATAGAGCGTCACGGTGTCGAAGGCGTATTCATCCAGGAGATAAAAGGGCAAACCCTTGGACTTCGCCCAGCGCCTGATCTCGGGTTTAGTCCCGAAAACCAATTCGAAGTAATCTTGAATGTCTTGTCTGCTGGTGTTCACTTCGGTGTCCAATAACACGATTAACGCACAGTAACGGACGCGCTGTTACCGTGCAACAATCACGTTACACGACTTTAGTTCCGGCATGGCTTTAACAGCGCGCCCTAGCGTGTCGCCAACGCTTCACGCTGATCAGGTAAATCCTCATAAATCTACTAGCCCCCAAACAGAGGGCCGGGTATAACGGCGAACTGCCAGGCGTTCGTCAGGGTCTTAATTCATACCGACGCTCTTTCGTTTTGAAATTACCCAGGAGATTTTCTATGCGTGTTCCCTTTCGCCTGATTGGCGGTGTATTGGTCGCAACTCTGCTGACCCAGGTTACCGCTTGCGGGTCGATTTTCTTCCCCGACCGCCGTGGGCAGATTGACGGCAAGATTGACCCGGTCGTAGCGGCGCTGGATGCCGTTGGCCTACTGTTCTACATCCTCCCCGGCCTGATCGCTTTTGCGGTCGACTTCGCCACCGGCGCGATTTATCTGGAGCCGGGCAAGACCGCTCATGTAGCCCCGGAAAAACTCAAGGAAGCGATCGGCGCCGACGGCAAGGTCGATAACCACAAGTTGCAGACTATTCTCGAAACAGAACTGGGCCGTAGCTTCCCTCTGGACGACCCACGCCTGATTCAACACAAGGGCAGCGCCCAGCAACTGGCGATGTTCGGTCTGCAACCCGCCGCGTAAACCATAAGGAAAAGCCGCACTTATGACTTCCAGCTCCGAACACGCCCGCCTGCTGCGGCTGGCCACCCGCGCCTCGGTGGCAGTGGCGTGTACGCTGATCGTCGCCAAAGCCATCGCCTGGTGGTTGAGCGGTTCGGTGAGCATGCTCGCCGGGTTGACCGACTCGGCGCTCGACGGCGTCACGTCTCTGCTAAACCTGCTGGCGGTGCATTACGCCTTGCGCCCGGCCGATGACGATCACCGATACGGGCATGGCAAGGCCGAGTCGCTGGCGGGCATGGCCCAGGCGTTGTTCATTGGTGGCAGTGCGGTGTTGATTGCCTTGCAGGCGTTTGAACGACTGCAACATCCAGAGCCTGTGGGTGCGCCGTGGATCAGCATCGGCGTGATTGTGCTGTCCCTGGCGCTGACGCTGGCGTTGCTGATGTTGCAACATCGCGTCGTCAAGGCCACCGGCTCCAACGCAGTGCGCGCGGACTCGCTGCATTACCGCTCGGACCTGCTGCTCAACGGCAGCATTCTGGTGGCGCTGGTGCTGGCCGGGTTTGGCTGGCATCAGGTCGACCCTTGGTTCGGCCTGGGGATTGCCGCGTACATTCTCTGGAGCGCGATTCAGATCGCCCGGGAAAGTTTTACGGTGTTGATGGATGAAGAGCTGCCGCCGGATGTCAGTCAGCACATGCTTGAACTGGCGTGCAGCGTGCCGGGGGTTTTGGGTGCGCATGATCTGCGCACGCGGGTTTCCGGCAGCCAGTGGTTTGTGCAATTGCATCTGGAGCTGCCGGGGGATTTGACCTTGTCAGTTGCCCATGGCATCAGCGATCAGGCCGCCGATGCGATTCACGCCGCCTACCCGCGAGCCGAAGTGCTGGTGCACGCGGACCCGCAGGAAGTGGTGCAGACCGCCAGGGGTCAGAAACTCACCTGATAACCACGGCTGCTCAGGCAGTTGCCCTGGGCCTGGCGATAGTTTTGAACCACCGATGGGTCCGGTTGATAGGTCGCGGTTCGCGGGTCGAACCCACTCTGCTGCACCGCGTATTGATAGCACTCGTAACCATCCTGATTGACCTGCTCCGCCGACTGCCCGTTGGCTGGATACGCCTCCACGTCATATCCGTTGCTGGCGACTTGCGGCTGCTGTTGCGGTTGCAAGGTCCCAGCCGGTGGCTCGACCACGACGTAATCCCGGGTGCTCTCCTGATAGGCGTAATACGAGCCTGCCGCCAGGAACAGCACCGCCCCGCCGATCAACACCTGCTCCGCGTAATCCGGCAAATAGCTGACGCGAATCCCGCGCGGTGGTTCAACCACCACATAGCGGGGGCCCAGCGGACGATACCAGTAACCGCCAGAGTAGAAATAATCCATGCCACGGTAAGGCACGCGGTACTCGCGGTCCGGGAAGCGGTCGATCACGTGTCCCGGGCGATACTGCGGGCCGGGGCCCCAGCCATTTCCGTAGCTACTCGGGCGACCCTGCCAATGATTGTCATAGGATGGAGCGCCGATATAGCCGTTCCAGCGCTGGTTGTTGTCGTTGCGTCGCGGCATGTCCTGATAGTAACCACGCTGCGGCGGCTGGGTCTGGTGCACGGTGTCGGGCCGGGGCTGGATCGGCAGGTCATTGGCCGGCAGTTGCGGCGGGGGCGGAGGCGATCGGATCGGATTATTGAAGTCAGGCTGCGGGCGGCTCTGCCACTGGCCATTGTTCTGATTCTGGCGGTTGTGCTCGAACTGGCGGTTGTTGTCGCCACGATTGACGTCGTTGTTTTGCGGGTGCTGCGGGTTCTGCTGCTGACCATTATTCTGCGGGTGCGGTTGATTATTACCGCCATGGCCCTGACCGTTTCCCTGATGGCTGTCCGACCCATGCTGGCCGCCATCGGACCCACGGTTTTGCTGATCATCGGCCAGCGATTGCGCAGTGACACTGACGCACAATAAACCAACACCGGCTAAACGCCAGATGCGCGACTTCATGCTTATCCTCACTGCGGGTTAGGGCCTGTACGTAAGACTGGAAAAGCACAGGCCGGTTCTGCAACAGGTTATCAGTCGCGAAACTTATTTATTGAGGGCAGAACGGAAATAGCACGCAAAAGAAAAGGGAGACCCGTCGGCCTCCCTTTGAGAACTTCGTCCGTGCTCGACGCTTATGACGTCGGCTCACCTCACGCCGTCTTCTGGACAGTGTGCAGCTCGGGGGCCGGCACATCCCCGGTGGGGGTGGCGGCCGCGGCTGGCCTGGTTGGGCGAGCCGCTGTGGACTGTTTGTCCGAGCAGTGATTCTGGTGATAAGAATAGGCCTGAGGCGCCGGCAGAGGATTGCGAAGATTGCTCAATTAAACATCACTTGCGCAATTTTTAACCCTAGATAGATAATCTTCCGCAATAGTTAAGACAAAGGACTGATTGATGAGCAAACTCGACCGATACGACTTGAGCATTTTGGCGGAATTGCAGCGTGACGCGCGCATCTCCAACCAGGAATTGGCCGAACGCATCGGCCTGTCGCCCTCGCCATGCTCGCGCCGGGTCAAGCAACTGGAAGATGACGGCTATATCTCCCGCCAGGTCGCCCTGCTGGACCGCAAGATGCTCGGTTTGAGCCTGACGGCTTACGTGCTGATCGGTATGGACCGGCACACACCGGAACGATTCGAGAACTTCGAAGCAGCGATTCGTACGTTGCCGCAGGTGCTGGAGTGCAGCCTGGTGACGGGGATGGATGCCGACTATCAGCTGAAGGTGGTGGTGCCGGATATGGATCACTATCAGAAACTGCTGCTGGGGCATTTGACGCGGATTGAAGGGGTGACCAGTGTGCGGTCGAGTTTTGTATTGAATCAGGTGCTCAATAGTACCGAGCTGCCGTTGACTCATTTGCGCAGCTGAAACAGCCTTTGCTGGCAAGCCAGCTCCTACAGAATTGGTGTGGACCGCAATTTCGCGGCCGACACAAATCCTGTAGGAGCTGGCTTGTCGGGTCGCCGCATCGCAGCGAAGGGGCCGGCCCAGGCGACGAATGCCTGCGACACACCGACGCAGGTCAATACTTCGCCAATTCCCCGTGGCGTATACTCCAGCGCCTTTTAGTCTCGCCCACGCTGGAGATGTTCGATGGATCCTGCAGTATTTGAAGAATGGATGATGACTGGCCTTGTCAGCATCCTGATCATTTTCATGGGTTTCATCGTCTGGGATCTGGCGAAGAAGTCCAAGGCCGGGCGCTTTGGCTCGCTCATATTGTTCTTTGTACTGGGTCTGGGCGTGGCCGCGTTCGTGATCAAAAGCGTGGTGATCGGCCTGATCGAATCCGGCACGTTATAAACGCGCCGGTACTTCCTTCCACTGGCCCTGATCGAGCCCTTCGATCGTCCAGTCGCCGATTCTGACCCGCACCAGACGCAATGTCGGCAAGCCGACCGCCGCCGTCATGCGCCGTACCTGACGGTTACGCCCCTCGCGAATCACCAGCTCCAGCCAGCTCGTCGGCACGCTTTTGCGAAAGCGCACGGGCGGGTTGCGTGGCCACAGTTCAGGCTCGTCCAGCTGCCGCGCTTCGGCCGGCAAGGTCATGCCGTCGTTCAGTTCGACACCGTCACGCAAACGCTGCAATTGCTCGGCACTCGGCTCGCCTTCCACCTGCACCCAATAGGTCTTGGCCAGTTTGTGTTTCGGGTCAGCAATCCGCGCCTGGAGCTGGCCGTCGTTGGTCAGCAAAAGCAAACCTTCACTGTCGCGGTCCAGCCGTCCTGCCGGGTAAATCCCCGGGATGTCGATGTAATCCTTGAGCGTCGCCCGCCCTTCGCCGTCGCTGAATTGGGTCAGCACATCAAAAGGTTTGTTGAACAGAATCAGCTTCGGCTCGGCCGGCGGTACTTTGGCGACACGGCGCGGGGCTGAGGAGGATGGTGCAGGCTTTGCGCCAGGGCGACTAGATACGGGACGTTGGGGACGAGACATGGGGAAAGAAACATCTAACGGTCAGGGCTGCTAATGCTAGTGCCCTGACCGCTAAATGACCATGACAACCGTTAGCGAAACGGTGGCTCGTCGAAGCTGCGCAGTTTGCGCGAGTGCAGCGAGTTGAGTTCGGTACGTAACAGGTCCACTGCCTCGATGCCGATCTTCAAGTGCTGGCTGACCGCACGCTCATAGAAAGCGTTGGCCGAGCCCGGCAACTTGATTTCACTGTGCAACGGTTTGTCCGAGACACACAGCAACGTGCCGTAGGGAACGCGTAAACGATAGCCTTGGGCGGCGATGGTGCCGCTTTCCATGTCCACCGCCACGGCGCGGGACAGGTTGATCAGTGGACGCTCCTGAGCCCAACGCAGCTCCCAGTTGCGGTCGTCGTAAGTCAGTACGGTGCCGGTGCGCAGGCGTTTTTTCAGCTCATCGCCTTTTTCGCCGGTGATATTGGCCGCCGCTTGCTGCAACGCCATCTGCACTTCAGCCAAGGCCGGAATCGGAATGTTCGGCGGTACGACCCGGTCGAGAATCCCGTCGCGGCGCATGTAAGCGTGCGCCAGTACGTAGTCGCCGATAGTCTGCGACTGACGCAAGCCGCCGCAGTGTCCGATCATCAGCCAGCAATGCGGACGCAGCACGGCCAAGTGGTCGGTGATGTTTTTGGCGTTGGACGGGCCGACGCCGATGTTCACCAGGGTCACGCCGTGGCCGTCGCTGGCGATCAGGTGATAGGCCGGCATCTGATAGCGGTGCCAGACCACACCGGCGGCAATCGCCGAGGCTTCGCCGTGGTCCATGCTTTTTTCGATGATCACGTTGCCCGGCAGAACCATGCGCACGAAGCGCTGATCGCTGCGCAATTGCTCCAGGCCATGGACGATGAACTGGTCAACGTAGCGGTGGTAGTTGGTCAGCAGAATCCATGGCTGCACATGACGCCAGTCACTGCCGGTGTAATGCACCAGTCGGCGCAGGGAGAAATCCACCCGGGCGGCGTCGAACAGCGCCAGTGGCAACGGGTCGGTGTTTTCCCAATCGTACAAACCATCGGCAATGCCATCGGTCGCGGCCGACAAATCGGTACTCGGGAACACGCGCGCCAGCACAGCAGCGGTCACGCCGGAGCCGGCCAGTTCATCGCCCTGTTCGACCACGTACGGATAAGGAATGTTTTGCTGGCTGATGCCGACTTCGACGGTCACGGTGAAGTCGTGCATCAACGGCACGAGTTGTTCCAGCAGGTATTTACGGAAAGCGGCCGGATGGGTGACGGTGACGCTGTAGGTCCCCGGCAGTTGAACCTTGGCATAGGCGCGCGTGGTCTGCGGGACTTCGCCCTGGCAGTGATAGGTCAGCCGCAGTTCGGGATAACGAAACATCGCACGCTGTTCGGCGTCCGGTTCGACACGATCCTTGAGGTAACGCTTGAGCGCCTGATTCAGCGCGGTGGTTGCACGATTGTGCAAGAGCGCAAGCCGGTCCACGGCTTGCTCGGCGGTTTGAACGACAATAAAAGCTTCGGTCACGATCAGCATCCTGTGTTCTGACTTGCAGACCTTCATCTTGCCTGCATCGTCGCTTCACGGGAACAGTGGGTGCTACTCAAATGCCAAGTCCAGCCGAGAACCAATGTGGGAGTGAGCCTGCTCGCGATGGCGGGGTGTCAGACAACATCAATGCTGGATGTTAAACCGCTATCGCCGGCAAGCCGGTCTCGCTCCCACAGGGGTTCTGTGTCGTTCACATAAGCGGAGTCGACCGGGCGACAATCGCCTCTACATCCAGCCCACGCGGCAACGCGCCATACACCCGACCGGCGGAACCAAGACGGCTGGCGATAAACGCATCGCTGACCGCCGCGTTCCCCGCCTCCAGCAACAGCTTGGCCTGAAGCCCCAAGGCGATGTCTTCGGTGAGTTGCCGCGCGCGGTATTGAATGTCGCTGGTGTCCTTGAACGCCGCCTGCAACTGATTGATGTGCGCGGCCAGGCGTTTGTCACCATGACCATCGCCCAATTCGCTGAATAGCACGTCGAGCACACCTGGCTCTTTCGACAGCGCCCGCAGCACATCCAGGCACTGTACGTTGCCGGAACCTTCCCATGTCGAATTGACCGGTGCCTCACGGTACAGGCGCGGCAGGATGCTTTCTTCGACGTACCCGGCGCCGCCCATGCATTCAGCGGCTTCGTTGATCATGGCGGGCGCGCGTTTGCAGATCCAGTATTTGCCCACTGCCGTCACCAGTCGGGCGAATTTCGCTTCATGGCTGTCGTCCAGATGATCCAGCGCCTTGCCCATGCGCAGGCTCAAGGCCAGGGCGGCCTCACTTTCCAGCGCCAGATCGGCGAGCACGTTTTGCATCAACGGCTGTTCGCTGAGCAGCTTGCCGCCGACCGAGCGGTGAGCGCAGTGATGGCTGGCCTGGGTCAGGGCCTGGCGCATCAATGCGCTGGAACCGACCATACAATCGAAGCGGGTCATGGCGACCATTTCGATGATGGTTGGCACGCCCCGCCCTTCTTCGCCGACCATCCACGCCAGCGCGCCACGAAATTCCACTTCGCTGGAGGCGTTGGAGCAATTGCCGAGTTTGTTTTTCAGGCGCTGGATGTAGAACTGATTGCGCGTGTCGTCGGGACGATGGCGCGGCAGCAAGAAACAGGTCAACCCCTTGTCAGTCTGCGCCAGGGTCAGGAAGGCATCGCACATCGGTGCCGAGCAGAACCACTTGTGACCGACCAGTTCGTAAGCCTGGCCCGGACCGCTGGCGCCGATCGGATACGCCTTGGTGGTGTTGGCGCGCACGTCGGTGCCGCCCTGCTTCTCGGTCATGGCCATGCCGATGGTCACACCGGCCTTGTGCGCCATGCCGACGTTGTGCGGGTCGTATTCGGTAGAAAGGATTTTCGGCAGCCACTGCTCAGCCAGGTCCGGTTGCAGGCGCATTGCCGGAACGCTGGCGAAGGTCATGGTCAATGGGCAACCGCTTCCGGCTTCGGCCTGGCTGTGCAGATAACTCATGGACGCTCGGGCCACATGCGCACCGGACTGCGGATGTGCCCAAGGCAACGAGGTCAGCCCGTGCTCGACCGCGGTGCGCATCAATTGGTGATAGGCCGGGTGGAACTCCACTAAATCGATACGGTGGCCATAACGGTCATGGCTGACGAATACCGGTTTGTTTTGGTTGGCCGCAAATCCGGCCTCCATCAGCGGCCCGCCTGCCAGTGCGCCATACGCGTCGATCCGCGACTCGGCCCAACTGGCCCCGAACCGCCGCGACCATTCTTGCAACGGCAAGTCGATGCGATAAAGGTTGGTGCCGTCCAGCGACGGAGGCTGGTTGGTGACTTCGTGGGTTTCGGCAAACTGATGCAGGTTCATGACGGGGGCTCCTTTGGGTCAGCCAAGGGAGTCAGTTAAGCACTGCCCAGAGACTGAACAAAGTGGCATATCCGCCTAACTGTCGGCGCTTTCGCCCTAGCCTGGGCACAACACACGACGATAGAGCGCGGCCTGTAAATCTTCGAATTTTACCGGTTTGTTCAAGTAATCGATCGAGTCTGCGGTCGGGCAACGTTCACGATCAACACTCAGAGCCACCACGAACACCGGCAATTCGGCGCAACCCGGCAAGGCGCGGATCTGGCAGCACAGGGAGATGCCGTCTTGAGGCGGCAACTGACAATCGACCAGCACCGCATCAAAGGTTTCACGCTGCAATTGATCGAGCGCGTTCAGACCGTTGTCGGCGGAACGCACCCGGAACCCGAGTTTAAGCAACATACCGCGCATCACTAACTGATTGACGCTGTTGTCATCCACCAGCAATACGCTGCAATCCTGAGGCAAGCGCAAACGCGCAAGATCGCCGCTCATCAACGGTATGGGCGGTCGCTCTACCACCGGCACTTCAAAGTCGACATCAAGCTGGAAGCGGCTACCACTGCCCGGCTCGGAGCGGTGCGTCAGGCGCCCACCGAGCAGTTCGACCAGTTGCCGACAAATCGCCAGCCCCACGCCCAAACCGCCGTATTCGCGAGTCATTGAACCGTCGAGCTGGAAGAAACGCTGATACATCGTCGCCTCCCCCAGATCGGTGAAGCCGATACCCGTGTCGATTACCGCAAACGACAACGACAGCCGACCGTTTTCCACTGGCTTGCCCGTCACCCGCAACGCCAGCCCACCGACCCGAGTGAACTTGATCGCGTTGTCCAACAGGCATTCCAGGCATTGCGTGAGTTTGGCGCTGTCACCGTGCAAGCGATCCGGCAGCCCCGCCGTGACGTCGACTTTGAAGTCCAGCGACTTGCTCGATGCGTTGACCTCGAATTGCGCGCGCAAGGCATCGACCACGCCCCGCAAGCTGAACACTGCAGGGGAGGCCTTGAGCTTGCCGGCCTGCAATTCGGTCAGGGTCAGGATGCCATTGACCATGCGCATCATGTCCCGCGCGGAACCGGCGGCAGTTTGCTGGTATTGCTCCAGTTCAGGGTCCATCTCGACGGTCTGCATCAACTCCAGCGAACCGATCACACCGTTCATGGGGGTGCGCAATTCGTGGGTCAGGGTGGCGAGGAATTCATCCTTGAGCTTGTTACTGTGAGCCAGTTGCTGGTTCAGCATTTCGAGTTTTTGACCTGCATCAAACAGCGTTTGCGCTTGTTGCTCGCGCATGGCGTTGATTCGGTCAGCCAGGGCCAGCGACAGCAAGGCAACTTCGATTGCTGAGCCTATCTGGCTCGAATACATGGTCAGGAACACGTTGGGCAGGTAACCCAGCACCATCAGCGTGTTGACGATGCCGCCGAGCAAAAACGCCGACCAGGCAATGATGAAATACCGCGCCACACGCAAGCCACGCAACCAGGCAAACAACCCGGCGGCGAAAATCACCACCGTGAAGGTCAAGGCCAATGCGGTGGCCAGACGCAAGGCCAGGGCGTAACTGGCCATCAATGACAGCCCGATCACCACCGCGCCGAATGCAATCAATGCCAGCAGCAAGCGATCGAGCCAGCGCCCGTAAGACCCTGTCTGCAGGAAGCTACGGGCGAACTGGCTGCCGAACAGCCCGGCGCAACCGATGAAGAACGGTGTTGCTGCGTTGGCCCACCACGGGTTATTCGGCCAGAAATATTGCACGGCCGCGCCGTTGACTGACAGCTGATACAACCCGAACGAGGCGATATAGAAGATGTAATAGAGGTAGCTGGTGTCGCGCACGCTGAGGTAGATGAACAGGTTGTAAACCAGCATCCCCAACAACACGCCATAGATCAGCCCCAACACATAAAGCCGGACCGGCTGTTCTTCGAGGAAAGCGGTGCTCGACCACAAGGTGACCGGCGCCTGGATCGAGCCTTCACTTTGCAGGCGCAGGTACACCGTTTGTGCCTGGTCAGGCGTGAAATTCAAATCGAACAGGTAGTTGTTCTGACGGATCGCGCGCGTGGCAAACGGCAAGGCATCACCGGTCTGGCGCACCAATTGATAGCTGCCGGTAGCATCGGGCAAGTACAGATCGAGGTGATCAAGGGGCGGATAGGCCAGTTCGAGCAGCCAGGTGCGTTGTGCCTCCGGGTTGGTCGGACGATAGTGCAGGTCGATTTTCAGCCAGAACGCCGAACGCGAATAGCCGGCGTTGAGTGTCGCTTTGTCGTGGGTCTTGAAGTTTCCAGCCGCAGCTTGCGCGCGGACATCGGCGATGGTCGCCTGACCGCCCGCGTCTTCGAACACTTGCAGGCTTTTGCCCAAGGGCAGGCTTTGAGTGAACTCGTCGAACTCGACGGCGCTCGCCATGAGGGGCAAGCAAAGCAGCAACATCAGCAAATAGCGCATTTAAGCCCCAGCGTGGCCTGTCCGGTTATCTCAGGAAGCCCCTCATTCCTTTTGAGTAGACGTAAAACCGGCATTACCTGTTATTGGTTTGGATCCACTCTAGCATAGCCGTTGATGGCCTTTGAACACCATTGAAATATTTACAGCAAGGCTCTAGAACGGGCGTTCCAGCGACAACCATTGATATAGAGCTGTTTGCCCGGTCAGAGTGAGAGAATGACGCTGCTGCCTACCGCATTCCTGTAGCAACTGGCGAAGCCTGCGTCGGCCGGTCCGTCTCATGACTCGTTGGTCGACTGGTGGTAAGCTCGCGCACCATGAATATCTACAGCTCTCGCCCCGTTGTCCTCTGTCTCTCCGGCCACGACCCAAGTGGTGGCGCCGGCTTGCAGGCAGATATCGAAGCCCTGCTCGCTCAGGGTTGTCATGCGGCCCCGGCCGTCACCGCCCTGACCGTGCAAGACACGGTCAACGTCACTGACTTTCGCGTCCTCGACCGTGAGTGGGTGTTGGCCCAGGCCAATGCCGTACTCAACGATTCCGAAGTCGCCGCGGTCAAACTGGGCATGCTCGGTTCCCTGGAGATGGTCGACACGGTAGTCGAACTGCTCTTGGCGCACCCACACCTGCCAGTGGTCTGCGACCCGGTGCTGCGCGCCGGCGGTGGCGGACGACTGGGCAAGGACGAAGTCGGCTATGCCATGCGCGAACGCCTGCTGCCACTTTCGATCATTGCCACCCCTAACCTTCCCGAAGCGCGCATCCTCGCCGAACTGCCCGAAGGCACCGCCGACGAGTGCGCCGAAAAACTGCTGCCATTCGTCAAACACCTGCTGATCACCGGCGGCCATGGCGACGAACACGAAATACACAATCGCCTGTACAGCCGCGACGGCCACCGCGAAACCTTCACCTGCCAGCGCTTGCCCGGCAGTTATCACGGTTCCGGTTGCACATTGGCCAGCGCCCTGGCCGGTCGTCTGGCCCAAGGTGAAAACCTCGTTAGCGCCGTGCAGACCGCGCTTAACTACACATGGCGAACCCTGCGTGATGCGGAGCAATTGGGCAAAGGCCAGTTCGTGCCGCGCCGCCTGCCGCTGGATTTCTGTTCGTAACTTTCTATTAGTCATGCGGTGAGGCTTGTTCGATGAAACTACGTGGCCTGTACGCTATTACCGACAGACAGTTGCTGGCCGGTAAACTGCTTGAGTACGTGGAGGCGGCGCTGGAAGGCGGCGTCACCCTGCTGCAGTACCGCGACAAGAGCAGCGACGAGGCCCGACGCCTGCGCGAGGCCGAAGCCTTGCGCGATCTGTGCGACCGCTATAAAACCCAGCTGATCATCAATGACGATGCCGAACTGGCCGCACGCCTGAACGTCGGCGTGCACCTGGGCCAGACCGATGGTCCGTTGTCGCCGACCCGCGCTCTGCTCGGCTCCAAAGCCATCATCGGTTCGACCTGCCACGCGCAACTCGAACTCGCCGAACAAGCCGCGAAGGAAGGCGCCAGTTATGTCGCCTTCGGTCGTTTCTTCAACTCCAACACCAAACCCGGCGCCCCCACTTGCAGCCTCGAACTGCTCGACCAGGCCCGCCGCACACTGCACCTGCCGATTTGCGCGATTGGTGGCATCACCCTGGAAAACGCCGCGCCACTGGTGGCCCATGGGGTTGATCTGCTGGCGGTCGTCCACGGTCTGTTTGGCGCCGAGAGCCCGGCTGAAGTGACACGCCGCGCCCGCGCCTTTAATGAATTACTTAAAATCTGATTTGAGAGCCCGACCATGTCTCGTTCCGAAACCCTGTTTGCCAATGCCCAGAAACACATTCCCGGGGGCGTGAACTCGCCTGTTCGCGCGTTCAAAAGCGTGGGTGGCACCCCGCTGTTTTTCAAACACGCTGAAGGCGCCTACGTCACCGACGAAGACGACAAGCGTTATGTCGATTACGTGGGTTCATGGGGCCCGATGATCCTCGGCCACAGCCATCCGGACGTGCTGGACGCGGTGCGTAAACAGCTGGAACACGGGTTGTCCTACGGCGCCCCGACCGCGATGGAAACCGAGATGGCCGACCTGGTCTGCTCGATCGTGCCGTCGATGGAAATGGTGCGCATGGTCAGTTCCGGCACTGAAGCGACCATGAGCGCGATCCGCCTGGCCCGTGGTTTCACTGGCCGCGACAACATCATCAAGTTTGAAGGCTGCTACCACGGTCACTCCGACAGCCTGCTGGTCAAGGCCGGTTCCGGCGCATTGACCCAAGGCGTACCGAGCTCGGCCGGCGTGCCGGCGGACTTCGCCAAACACACCCTGACCCTGCCGTTCAATGACATTGACGCGGTAGAAGCCATGCTCGCCGAAGTCGGCCAGGACGTGGCGTGCATCATCGTCGAGCCGGTTGCCGGCAACATGAACTGCGTACCGCCGGCACCGGGCTTCCTCGAAGGCCTGCGGACCCTGTGCGACAAGCATGGCGTGGTACTGATTTTCGACGAAGTGATGACCGGTTTCCGCGTTGCCCTTGGCGGAGCCCAGGCACACTTCGGCGTGACGCCGGACCTGAGCACGTTTGGCAAGATCATCGGCGGCGGCATGCCAGTCGGCTGCTTCGGCGGCAAACGCGAAATCATGTCGCACATCGCGCCACTGGGCCCGGTGTACCAGGCGGGCACGTTGTCGGGTAACCCGCTGGCCATGGCCGCCGGCCTGACCACCCTGCGCCTGATCAGCCGTCCGGGTTTCCATGCCGAGCTGAGCGACTACACCAGCCGCCTGCTCGACGGCCTGCAACAGCGCGCCGACGCCGCGGGTATTCCATTCGTGACCACGCAGGCCGGCGGCATGTTCGGTCTGTACTTCAGTGGCGCTGACGACATCGTGACCTTCGATGACGTGATGGCCAGCGACGCGGCCCTGTTCGGTCGCTTCTTCCACTTGATGCTCGATGGCGGGGTGTACCTGGCGCCGAGCGCTTTCGAAGCCGGCTTCACCTCGATCGCCCATGGCGAAGTCGAGTTGAAACTGACGCTGGATGCCGCTGAGCGTGCATTCGCCGCATTGAAATAACGCCTTACCGCTGACGTTGGCGACTGCCAGCGTCAGCTTTTACCTACATCCGCACCGTTCTTCCTACGCTACTGCTAATAATCTCCCGCAAATTGGGCGATATATTCCCCGCGCAGCAGAAAAACGAGTAAAGACTTTGTAAGGTTGGCCCTGCTTATTTCATAATGCGCGCTTATTGGATCCCTCGATGGGTCCGCGCGCCCTTCAGAGGTAAGTCGATTCTCATGAACCGCACCGGCCGCGCCCTTTCATTGGGCTGCCTGTTGCTCCTTCAGCCCCTGCTCGCGCTCGCACAAGCAGGCGGCAACTCGTTGTTAATCCCAGCGATGGGTCGCTGCACCCTCAATACTCAGCCGCAAGACCTGACGCAAGCGCTCGCCGCCTGCCAGAAAGCGTCGGATGAAGGGGATGCGCAAGCGCAATACGAGTTGGGTGAGTTCTACTACAACGGCAAAAACACGCCGCGCGACCTCAATAAAGCCCTCAGCTATTTCGAAAAGGCCTCACTGCAAGGCCACGCCCAGGCGCAATTCAAACTGGGCACCATGTTTTTCCGAGGCGAAGGCGTTCAGGCCAATAACGTTCAGGCTTACATTCTGCTGAAAATGGCTGCGGTCAACGGCGCTGAAGATGCACTGGACACCGCCGACGAAGTCACCGAGAAAATGCCGCGCGAAGAACTTGAAGTGGCTACCCAAGTGCTGGGGCAAATCTTTCGTAAATATCTGATGGAATTGCAGAGCGCGGATGGGCGTACGCCTTTCTCGCCGCTTCCCTGATTTCTGTATTGATCTGACTGGCCCCATCGCGAGCAGGCTCGCTCCCACAATGAAACTCCAGTGTTAACAAATGTTGTGTTCACAGGAGATCAATTGTGGGAGCGAGCCTGCTCGCGATTGGAGCAACTCGGTCTTGAAGCTTACTTCTCAGGCATCGGCATCGGAAACGGCATGACATTGCCGACCGCGCCACGGGCTTCGCTGATTTTCGGTGTGCCCAGACGCTCTACCTCGTCGATGCGCACAATCGAATGCATCGGCACAAAACTGCGCACCACGCCTTCAAACTGAGCCTTGAGCTTTTCTTCGCTCGGATCGACGACCACTTGCGTGCGCTCGCCAAAGACGAACTCTTCCACTTCCAGAAAGCCCCACAGATCACTTTGATAGATCTGCTTGGCATACATTTCGTACACCTGGCCCTGGTTGAGGAAAATCACCTTGTAGATTGGAGCTTCACGTTTGGTCATGGTGGGCGAGCAACACATTTGGGATAAAAATGAGGGCGCGAACTATAGCATAGCCACCGGACGCACAACGGTAGGAACCTTGGGACATGTTCCCTATAATGCGCGGTTCTTTGAATCACGTGATGACTGTATCCATGGCCAAGAAGCTTTACATCGAAACCCACGGTTGCCAGATGAACGAGTACGACAGCTCGCGCATGGTCGACTTGCTGGGTGAACACCAGGCCCTGGAAGTCACCGCTCGCGCTGAAGACGCCGACGTGATCCTGCTCAACACATGCTCGATTCGCGAGCGCGCCCAGGACCGGGTGTACTCCCAGCTCGGCCGCTGGCGCGAACTGAAACTCGCCAACCCGGACATGGTGATCGCCGTCGGCGGTTGCGTGGCCAGTCAGGAAGGCGCCGCCATTCGTGATCGCGCGCCGTACGTGGATGTGGTCTTCGGCCCGCAAACCCTGCACCGCCTGCCGGAAATGATCGACGCCGCACGCGCCACCAAATTGCCGCAAGTCGACGTCTCGTTCCCGGAAATCGAAAAATTCGACCATTTGCCCGAGCCGCGCATCGATGGCCCGAGTGCCTACGTGTCGGTCATGGAAGGTTGCAGCAAGTACTGCACCTTCTGTGTGGTGCCCTACACCCGTGGCGAAGAAGTCAGCCGCCCGTTCGACGACGTGATTGCCGAGATCATTCACCTGGCCGAAAACGGCGTGCGCGAAGTGACGCTGCTGGGTCAGAACGTCAACGGGTATCGCGGCACTACGCACGACGGGCGCTTGGCTGATCTGGCCGAACTGATCCGCGTTGTGGCCGCTGTCGACGGCATCGACCGGATTCGCTACACCACGTCGCACCCGCTGGAATTCTCCGACAGCCTGATCCAGGCCCACGCCGATGTGCCGGAACTGGTGAAACACTTGCACCTGCCGGTGCAGTCGGGTTCAGACCGAATTCTCTCGGCGATGAAACGCAACCACACCGCGCTGGAATACAAATCCAAACTGCGCAAATTGCGGGCCGCCGTGCCAGGCATTTGCATCAGTTCGGACTTTATCGTCGGCTTCCCGGGCGAAACCGAGAAAGACTTCGAGCAGACCATGAAGTTGATTGAAGACGTCGGCTTCGACTTTTCCTATTCATTCGTCTACAGCCAGCGCCCGGGCACTCCGGCTGCCGATCTGGCTGACGAAACACCGGAAGAGCTGAAAAAAGAGCGACTGAATGCGCTGCAACATCGCCTGAACCAGCAAGGTTTCGAGATCAGCCGACAAATGGTCGGCTCGATCCAGCGGATTCTGGTCACCGATTATTCGAAAAAAGACCCTGGCGAGCTACAAGGCCGGACCGAGAATAACCGTATCGTCAACTTCCGCTGCGACAATCCAACCTTGATCGGCCAGTTCGCCGACGTGCACATCGATGCCGCACAACCGCACTCGCTACGGGGCTCGCTCATTCAATAACACCACACATCACTGTAGGAGCCGAGCTTGCTCGCGATGACGCCAAGTCAGACGACAATCATGTTGAATGCCTGGCAGCCATCGCGAGCAAGCTCGGCTCCTACAGAGATGGTGTTTGAGGTTGGGATATTTAAGAGCTTTCGCACCCAGCCCACTGGCGTTATCCTTGATTTCATCTTAATTGCCCCAGGGCGGCTAAATACGACCTTGAACGCACCCATAGAACCGCATCGTTTCATCCTCGAGCCCTTTGAGGCTCGCCGCTTCGCCAATCTGTGCGGGCAATTCGACGAGCATTTGCGCTTGATCGAACAGCGCCTGACCATCGAGATCCGCAACCGCGGAAACCAGTTCGAATTGATCGGCGAGCCCAAACACACCACCTCCGCGGAAAACCTCCTGCGCCGCCTGTACCGGGAAACCAAAGGTACCGACCTGTCGCCGGACATGGTTCACCTGTTCCTGCAGGAATCGGCCGTCGAAGAGCTGGACAATGTGTCCCCGTCAGAACCCTCCGTAGCGCTGCGCACCAAAAAAGGCATGATTCGCCCTCGCGGCTTGAATCAGCTGCGTTACGTGAAGGAAATTCTCGGCAACGACATCAACTTCGGCATCGGCCCTGCCGGTACTGGCAAAACCTATCTGGCCGTTGCCTGCGCGGTAGACGCGCTGGAGCGTGAGCAGATTCGCCGCATCCTGCTGGTTCGCCCGGCGGTTGAAGCTGGCGAGAAGCTCGGCTTCCTGCCCGGCGACTTGTCGCAGAAGATCGACCCGTACCTGCGCCCGCTCTACGACGCCCTCTACGAAATGCTCGGCTTCGAACACGTCGCCAAGCTGATCGAACGCCAGGTCATCGAAGTCGCGCCGCTGGCTTACATGCGCGGTCGCACGCTGAACAACAGTTTCATCATCCTCGACGAAAGCCAGAACACCACCGTCGAGCAGATGAAGATGTTTCTGACCCGTATCGGCTTTGGCTCCACAGCTGTCATCACCGGTGACATTACCCAGGTCGACTTGCCGAAAGGCACCAAGTCAGGGCTGCACCATGTGATCGAGGTGCTCAAAGACGTGCCGGGCATCAGCTTCACCCATTTCATGCCCAAGGACGTTGTGCGCCATCCACTGGTGCAGCGCATCGTCGAAGCCTACGAGCGCTTCGAGAACCGCGTGGCCGAAGAAGCCCCCAAGGACCACCGCCGCGATGCTTGAGCTTGATCTGCAACTGGCGACACAAGCGTCCGCCCCCACTGAAGCCGAGTTCCGCCAATGGTGCGAACTGGCCTTGCGCCAACGCACTGCCGATTCGGAGATGACCATTCGCCTGGTCGACGAAGCAGAAGGCCGCGAACTGAATCACACCTGGCGGCAAAAGGATTACGCCACTAACGTTCTATCGTTCCCCGCCGATGTACCCGACGAGTTTCTGGATATCCCGCTGCTGGGCGATCTGGTGATCTGCGTGGCCGTGGTTGAGCGCGAAGCGGCCGAACAAGGCAAGGAACTGAAGGCCCATTGGGCACATCTGGTCATTCACGGCTGCTTGCATCTGCTGGGTTACGACCATATAGATGACGACGAAGCCGAAGAAATGGAAGCACTGGAACGAACGTTGCTTGCAGAATTGGGCTATCCGGACCCGTACGCGGACGACGAAACCGAAACATCCCCTATCGTTACAACAAAGGATTCAGAGTAATCGCTATGAGCGAAGATCGATCGAGCAACGGGCAGAAGTCTTGGCTGGGTAAGCTCACCCAGGCTTTTGCCCACGAGCCGAAAAACCGTCAGGAGCTGCTGGAGCTCCTGCGCGATGCACACCAGAACAAACTGTTGGACAGCGAAGCGCTGGCCATCGTCGAAGGCGCCATCCAGGTTGCGGACCTGCAAGTACGGGACATCATGGTCCCGCGCTCGCAAATGATCAGCATCAAGGCGACCCAGACCCCTCGCGAGTTCCTGCCCGCCGTGGTTGACTCGGCCCACTCCCGCTACCCGGTCATCGGCGAAAGCCACGATGACGTGATGGGTGTGTTGCTGGCCAAGGACTTGCTGCCGTTGATCCTCAAGGAGAACGGCGACCGCTTCAACATCAAGGACCTGCTGCGCCCAGCCACCTTCGTGCCCGAGTCCAAGCGCCTGAATGTGCTGCTGCGTGAATTTCGCGCCAACCACAACCACATGGCCATCGTCATTGACGAGTACGGCGGTGTGGCTGGGCTGGTGACCATCGAAGACGTGCTGGAACAAATCGTCGGCGACATCGAAGACGAGCACGACGTCGAGGAAGACAGCTACATCAAGCCGCTGCCCAGCGGTGATTTCCTGATCAAGGCCCTGACGCCGATCGAAAACTTCAACGAGTTCTTCGACAGCGAATTCTCCGACGATGAATTTGATACGGTAGGCGGCCTGGTGATGAGCGCGTTCGGGCACTTGCCAAAACGCAACGAAATCACTGAAATCGGCCCTTATCGCTTCCGCATCCTGAACGCCGACAGCCGTCGGATTCACTTGCTTCGCCTGACGCCTATTGCTCGGTAAAAACTAAGGATAGAAATGCGCTGGATAACCCGCCCCGGCTGGCCCGGTAACCTGCTGGCCGTGGCGGCCGGTGCACTCACCACTCTGGCCTTGGCGCCGTTCGATATCTGGCCGTTGGCATTGCTGGCGGTCGGTTTCTTTTATGCCGGTTTACGTGAACTAAACCCACGTCAGGCCCTGGGCCGTGGCTGGTGTTTCGGTTTCGGTCTGTTTGGCGCCGGCACCAGCTGGATCTACTACAGCATTCACCATTTCGGTGGTGCTTCGGTGCTGCTGGCCGGTTTCCTGATGCTGATCTTCACGGCGGCGATTGCCTGGTTCTTCGCCCTGCCCGCCTGGATTTGGGCGCGCTGGCTGCGTCGCAATGAAGCGCCACTGGCGGATGCCTTGGCATTTGCGGCGCTGTGGGTTGGCCAGGAAGCGTTTCGTGGCTGGTTCCTCACTGGTTTCCCATGGCTCTATTCCGGTTACAGCCAGCTTGATGGCCCATTGGCCGGGCTCGCCCCCGTGGGCGGGATGTGGCTGATTTCCTTCACCCTCGCCCTGACGGCCGCGCTGATCTACAACGCATTGCGCCTGGTACGCACCGGGCGCAAAGGGTTTATCGCGGTCGGCGCGTTACTGCTGATTGGCCCATGGGTGGCCGGCATGGCACTGAAAGAACACGCCTGGACCAGCCCGGCGGGCCCGCCGTTAAGCGTCGCAGCGATTCAAGGCAACATCGAACAAAGCATGAAGTGGGACCCGGCGCAGCTCAATGCGCAATTGGGGCTGTACCGTGACATGAGCTTTCGCTCCAAACGCGTCGACCTGTTGATCTGGCCGGAAACCGCCGTGCCGGTACTCAAGGAGTCCGCCGAGAGCTACCTGAACATGATGGGTAACTTCGCCGCCGAGCGTAATTCGGCGCTGATTACTGGCATACCGATCCGTCAGGAAGTGCACCACGAGAAACGCTTCTTCAACGGCATTACTGTCGTCGGTGAAGGCGAAGGCACTTACCTCAAGCAGAAACTGGTGCCGTTTGGCGAATACGTACCGTTGCAGGATGTACTGCGCGGGCTGATCGCATTCTTCGACCTGCCAATGTCCGACTTCGCGCGAGGACCGGCCGATCAGCCGATGTTGCAGGCCAAGGGTTATCAGATTGCGCCATTCATCTGCTACGAAGTGGTCTACCCGGAATTCGCCGCCAGCCTCGCGGCCCGCAGTGACTTGCTGCTGACCATCAGCAATGACACCTGGTTCGGCACCTCCATCGGTCCACTGCAACATTTGCAGATGGCGCAGATGCGCGCGCTTGAGGCGGGCCGCTGGATGATCCGCGCCACCAACAACGGCGTGTCCGGCCTGATTAACCCGTTTGGCCAGATTACCGCGCAGATCCCGCAGTTCGAACGCGGCATCCTGTACGGCGAAGTCGTGCCGATGCACAACCTGACGCCTTACCTGCAATGGCGCTCGTGGCCGCTGATCATCGTTTGCGTGCTGTTGTTTGGCTGGGCGTTGATTGCCAGCCGGATGGCCAAGATTGTTTAAGTATCGCTGCGCCTGAAAAAAATCGCAGCCTCGTTTCACTCGACAGCTCCTACAGGGGATTGCGTACTCTGTAGGAGCTGTCGAGTGAAACGAGGCTGCGATCTTTTAATCTTCAGCGATAGAAAAGCGAATACCCGATCTGCCCCACCGCCTCATTCATCAATAGCCCGGACTGCCAGATCGATTTGAATTCCGGCATCCAGCCGCCCAGCGGTCGGGCATTGTCCACGCCTAAAAACCCTACCGGCGCGGGTACCACTTCAAATCCTGCCTTCTGGAAACTCCAGACAGACCGCGACATGTGCCAGGCCTGAGTCACGACCACGACCCGCTTGATGCCTAGAGGCAATAACACTTCGGCACTGAACTGCGCGTTCTCCCACGTCGTACGGCTGCGCCCTTCCTGCCAGCGTACCGTCACGCCGAAATCATCGAGCAGCGAGTCCGCCATCAACTTCGCTTCGGTAGGTGGCGTGCCGTAGTGCAGACCACCGCTGGTCAGAACCGGCAAACCGGAAGCCTTGGCCAGACGCGCCGCATAACGCTCGCGCTCCAACCCCACGCCAGTCGGCTGGTCGGAGTCCCAGGCCAGGTCGCCACGCTCACGCCCGGAACCCAACACCACGATGGCGTCCGCGCGCTGACCCAGTGTCGCCCACTCGTCGCGCGCCAGCGGCGGTTCGCGCTCAAGCGCTTTAGCGCTCCACTGCACCACCACGGGCAAACTCATCAGCCAGAAGCCCCCGCAACCCAAGACAAAGCACACACCCGCAAGTCTTGGCCTTGAGCGGCGCAACCACCACGCAAGAACCAGCAACAGCAAAAGAAGGCCGGGCGGCAACAGAAGTTGTTTCACGAAATATCGAAAAGGCATCGAGCATCTCCAGAGATGCCCGAAGCCTAAGTGGGTTGACGCAAAGCGACAACAAATATGGAAGGACTACGCTTTGGAATGTGTCAAAAGAAGGGGCCAATGGCTCAAGCACCCTTACTTGAATTGCAGAGACCGGACCTTTACCGCATCCCTGCCAGGTACTTTATCCTTGAGCCAGATGATTTTGGCCGAACGTGGTGCGTCGAGTTGCTGCACTGCTGCTGACAAGCATCCACGTGTTTCCCGTTCACTGCGATCCAGATAGGCTTTGACCAATTCAAACTCTGCGGGACTAAGACCACGCAGTTCCAGCTCAAGGGGACGCTCATCGCGCAGCCGACCAGCAGTTTTTGCAACGTCCAGAGCCATGCCCAGACGATCAATCAGTCTTTCGTACAGCTCCGGTTTTGTAGCTTTTTGCCGTGACTCAACCATCCCTCACCTCATTGAAGATATGACTTGCTCCCCATTTAGAGCTTAGCTTCCATGAACAAACCGGCTGAGCGCTGCGACCAACGGCCCTCGCAGCGGTTTTTACAAGACGCGCGACAGTAATCAGGGTTTCCCTCGGTAGAGTGCGGTCATGTATGCTACGGCGCTTCCTGTAACTCCACTTCCAGCTCGTCTGGGCACCAAAACGCCGATTTGGCGTGATCACCGCCCAGCGTTGCATTGAAGAGGATTAGGCCACCCCTATTCAGTTCAAAAGTAGCCATGCACGAACAATATCAGCCCCGTGAAATCGAAGCCGCCGCCCAGTCATTCTGGGATGAGCAAAAGTCCTTTGAAGTCAGTGAACAGCCAGGCAAGGAGACGTTCTACTGCCTGTCGATGTTCCCTTACCCCAGCGGCAAGCTACACATGGGGCACGTGCGTAACTACACCATCGGCGACGTGATCTCCCGCTACCAGCGCATGCAAGGCAAGAACGTTCTGCAACCCATGGGTTGGGACGCCTTCGGCATGCCGGCGGAAAACGCCGCGATGAAGAACAACGTAGCGCCCGCCAAGTGGACCTACGAAAACATTGCCTACATGAAAACCCAGCTGCGCAGCCTGGGCCTGGCGGTGGACTGGTCCCGCGAAGTGACCACCTGCAAGCCGGATTACTACCGCTGGGAACAATGGCTGTTCACTCGCCTGTTCGAAAAAGGTGTGATCTACAAAAAAAGCGGCACCGTGAACTGGGACCCGGTCGACCAGACCGTCCTGGCCAACGAACAGGTGATCGACGGTCGCGGCTGGCGTTCCGGCGCGCTGATCGAAAAGCGCGAAATCCCGATGTACTACTTCAAGATCACCGCTTATGCGGATGAGCTGCTGGAGAGCCTCGACGAACTGACTGGCTGGCCTGAACAGGTCAAGACCATGCAGCGCAACTGGATCGGCAAGTCTCGTGGCATGGAAGTGCAGTTCCCGTACAACGTCGATTCCATCGGCGAAGCCGGCGCGCTTAAAGTGTTCACCACCCGTCCGGACACCCTGATGGGCGCCACCTACGTTGCCGTGGCCGCCGAACACCATTTGGCCACCCTGGCCGCGCAGAACAATCCAGAGCTGCAAGCGTTCATCGCTGAATGCAAGGGCGGCAGCGTCGCTGAAGCCGACGTCGCCACTCAAGAGAAAAAAGGTCTGCCGACCACGTTGTTCGTCGAGCACCCGCTGACCGGCGAGAAACTCCCGGTGTGGGTCGCCAATTACGTGCTGATGCACTACGGCGATGGCGCGGTCATGGCCGTACCGGCTCACGACGAACGTGATTTCGAGTTCGCCACCAAGTACAACCTGCCGATCAAGTCCGTGGTGCGTACAAGCGCAGGCGACACCAACCCGGCGCCGTGGCAGGACGCTTATGGCGAGCACGGCACGCTGATCAATTCCGGTGAATTCGACGGCCTCGATTTCGCCGGCGCGTTCGATGCGATCGAAGTCGCGCTGATCAAGAAAAACCTCGGTGCTTCGCGTACCCAGTTCCGCCTGCGCGACTGGGGCATCAGCCGTCAGCGCTACTGGGGCTGCCCGATCCCGATCATCCACTGCAACACCTGCGGCGATGTGCCGGTCCCGGAAGACCAACTGCCTGTTGTGCTGCCAGAAGACGTCGTGCCCGATGGTGCCGGTTCGCCACTGGCACGCATGCCGGAGTTCTACGAGTGCAGCTGCCCGAAATGCGGTCAGCCTGCCAAGCGTGAAACCGACACCATGGACACCTTCGTCGAGTCCTCGTGGTACTACGCCCGTTACGCCTCGCCAAACTACCAAGGTGGCCTGGTGGAAAAATCCGCGGCCGACCATTGGTTGCCGGTGGATCAGTACATTGGCGGCATCGAACACGCAATTCTTCACCTGCTCTATGCACGCTTCTTCCACAAGCTGATGCGCGACGAAGGCCTTGTGAGCTCCAATGAGCCATTCAAGAACCTGCTGACCCAAGGCATGGTAATCGCCGAGACTTACTATCGTCGCGAAGCCAACGGTGCCTACACGTGGTTCAACCCGGCGGACGTCGAACTCGAACGCGACAGCAAGGCCAAGGTAATCAGCGCCAAGCTGATCGCAGACGGCCTGCCGGTGGAAATCGGTGGCACCGAGAAGATGGCCAAGTCCAAGAACAACGGCGTTGACCCACAGTCGATGATTGACCAGTTCGGCGCAGACACCTGCCGCCTGTTCATGATGTTCGCCTCGCCACCGGACATGAGCGCCGAATGGTCCGACTCCGGAGTAGAAGGTTCGCACCGCTTCCTCAAGCGCGTCTGGCGCCTGGCTCAAGCGCACGTCACTCAGGGCCTGCCGGGCAAACTGGACGTCGCCAGCCTGAACGACGAGCAGAAAGCCATTCGCCGTTCGATCCACCAGGCCATCAAGCAGGCCAGCCATGACGTCGGCCAGAACCACAAATTCAACACCGCCATCGCCCAGGTGATGACGCTGATGAACGTGCTGGAAAAAGCGGCCCAAGGCACCGAACAGGATCGCGCACTGGTTCACGAAGGTCTGGAAACCGTGACTCTGCTGCTGGCTCCGATCACCCCGCACATCTGCCACGAGCTGTGGAATCAACTGGGTCACTCTGAGCCTGTGATCGACGCCGGTTGGCCAGTGCTGGACGACAGCGCGCTGGTGCAGGACAGCCTGACACTGGTGATCCAGGTCAACGGCAAACTGCGCGGCCAGATCGAAATGCCGGCCAGCGCGACACGTGAAGAAGTCGAAGCCGCCGCGCGGGCCAACGAAAACGTGCTGCGCTTTGTCGACGGCCTGACTATTCGCAAAGTGATCGTCGTGCCCGGGAAACTGGTCAATATCGTCGCCAGCTAATTGGACCAGGCGCCGGGCCATGCCCGGCGCCGAGTAAAACCTTTCGGGCCGCCAGATCGGCCCACATGGTTTCAAGGGGAGCAACAAAATGATCAAACGCAATCTGCTGGTGATGGGCCTTGCGGTCCTGTTGAGCGCCTGCGGTTTCCAGCTGCGCGGCACCGGCACCACCGAACTGGCGATTACGGAAATCGACCTGAGCGCCCGCAACGCCTACGGCGAAACCGTGGTGATGCTGCGTCAGGCGCTGGAAAGCAGTGGCGTCAAGGTCTACGCCGGCGCACCTTACAAATTGGTGCTGACCAATGAGCAGAACAACCAGCGCGTCCTCAGTTACACAGGCGGTGGCGGTACCGGCGAATATGAACTGATCACCGTGTTGAACTACGACATTCGTGGGGCACATAACCTGCCGCTGATGAGCGACAAGCTCGAAGTGCAGAAGACCTACGTTCACGACGGCAACAACCTGTTGGGTTCGGATCAGGAAGCGAGCGGCGCGCGCAACGAAAGCCGTCGCGAGCTGGTTCAACGCATGATGCTGCGCCTGCAACAGATCACCCCGGCGCAACTGGACCAACTGCAACAGACCGCAGAAGCCAAGGCCAAGGCCGAAGCCCAGGCGCTGGAAGCCGCACAGAAGGCTGAAGCGAATACTCCGCGCCAGTCGCCTGTCCAGATCCCTCAGCAGTAAAACTTTCGGGGCGTTCCGGCGCCCCGTTTGGCCTCTCTTATGAAACTTGCCCCCGCCCAACTCGGTAAACACCTGCAAGGTGCCCTCGCGCCGGTCTATATCATCAGTGGCGATGACCCGCTGCTGTGCCAGGAAGCGGCCGATGCCATTCGCGCGGCCGCGCGCCAACAGGGCTTCGACGAACGTCAGGTCTTCGCCGCCGACGCCAGTTTCGACTGGGGAACGTTGTTGCAGGCGGGGGCAAGCATGTCCCTGTTTGCCGAAAAACGCCTGCTGGAACTGCGCCTGCCGTCCGGCAAACCCGGCGACAAAGGCGCCGCCGCGTTCATCGAGTACTGCTCACGCCCGGCCGAAGACACGATATTGCTGATCAGCCTGCCCAAGCTCGACGCCAGTGCGCAGAAAACCAAGTGGGGCAAGGCGCTGATCGAAGGTCAGCAGACTCAGTTCGTGCAGATCTGGCCGGTGGATGCCAACCAGTTGCCAAGCTGGATCCGCCAGCGCCTGTCTCAGGCAGGGTTGTCGGCCAGCCAGGACGCGGTCGAACTGATTGCAGCCCGCGTCGAGGGCAACCTGCTCGCCGCCGCGCAAGAAATCGAAAAGCTCAAATTGATGGCCGAAAGTGGGCAGATCACAGTCGAAACCGTACAGGCTGCCGTAGCCGACAGTGCACGTTTCGACGTATTTGGCCTGACCGATGCCATCCTCAACGGTGAAGCGGCCCACGCGCTACGCATGCTGGAAGGGCTGCGCGGTGAAGGTGTCGAACCACCGGTGATTCTCTGGGCGCTGGCCCGGGAACTGCGCCTGCTGGCTAACCTGTCGCTGCAATACAGTCAGGGCGTGCCGCTGGATAAGGCGTTCAGCTCGGCCCGACCGCCGATCTGGGACAAGCGCAAGCCGCTGATGAGCAAGGCGCTGCAACGCTACTCGGCGCAACGCTGGGCACAATTGCTGCTGGAGGCGCAACGGATCGACGCACAGATCAAAGGGCAGGCAGCCGGTTCGCCGTGGATGAGCCTCAGTCGATTGTCGCTGTTGATGGCCGGTCAGCGCCTGACTTTGCCTTCCGAGTAAACACTCCCCTGTGATCAGCGAAAGGTCCTACACAATGTGGGGACTAGACAGAACCACAACTTCGGCCGATGATTTGCCCCGCAAAATCCCCTCACTTGCGAGAAATCATCATGAGTAAAAAGCCATCAACGCATGGCCCCAACAAGGCCAAATCCATCATCGCCCAGCCACTGTTCCGCAGCCGTCAGGAACGAGCCGGCAAGGGCAAAGGCAGCTACCGCCGCGAAGCCTTCCAGTCTAATAGCTGGGAGGCTTCTTACTTTCTGGCTGCGTAAAGCAGAACACCCCTTCTACATGTTAAGGTCTGCACTTGAATCGATTGCCCTGGACTTGTGCATGCCCCTTTGTCTTTCCCGTCGTTGGCCCGTTCGCCAACTGATAGCTGCCTCCAGCCTCATTTTGCTTGTCGCCTGCGCGGAAAAACCGACTGCCGCCGACGCCCAGCCGCTCAAAACCCTTCCTGTCGCGACAGCTCCTGCGGTCTATCCGCCCGCGGTGCCGACGGGTGAAACCCCCGACATCCAGCCCACCCAGTCGTTCGCCGAATGGCAAGCGGGTTTCCGCAAAGACGCACTGGCCGCCGGTATCCGCGCCGATCTGTTCGACCGCGCCTTTGCCGATGTCAGCTTCGACCCCAGCGTGATCCGTGCCGATCGCAGCCAGCCGGAATTTTCCCGCCCGGTGTGGGAATACCTCGATGGCGCCGTTTCTCCACTGCGAGTACGTAAAGGCCAAGCGCTGATCAGCGAAAACGCCACCATCCTGCAAAGCATCGAACAGCGTTATGGCGTCGACCGCCAGGCACTGGTGTCGGTGTGGGGCATGGAGAGTAACTTCGGCCAATTCCAGGGCAGCAAGTCGGTCATCAACTCGCTGGCGACCCTGGCGTACGAAGGCCGGCGCCCGGGCTTTGCGCACGATCAACTGATCGCCGCCCTGCAAATTCTGCAACAAGGCGACATCACACCCGAGAAAATGCTCGGTTCCTGGGCCGGCGCCATGGGCCAGACCCAGTTCATCCCGACCACTTACAACACCCACGCCGTGGATTTCGACGGCGATGGCCGCCGCGACATCTGGGACAGCCCCGCCGACGCATTGGCCTCGACTGCGCACTACTTGCAAAGCTCCGGCTGGCAGAAAGGCCAGCCGTGGGGCTTTGAAGTACGACTGCCAAGCAGTTTCAACTACGTTTTGGCCGATGGCACGATTCGCAAAAGCGTCGCCGAGTGGCAGCAGCTGGGCGTTTCACTGCCCCCAGGGGCTCAGGTTCCGCCAGGCTCGGAACACCTCTCCGCTGCCCTGTTGCTGCCAGCCGGTTATCGTGGCCCTGCGTTCCTGGTCCTCGACAACTTCCGCGCGATTCTCAAGTACAACAACTCTTCGTCTTATGCGTTGGCCGTGAGTTTGTTGTCCGAACGCTTCGACGGTGCAGGACTGATCAGCGGCAGCTGGCCCAAAGATGATTTGCCGTTGAGCCGCACCGAGCGCATGGAACTGCAAAGCCTGCTGAGTGCCCAGAACTACGACGCGGGCATCCCTGACGGAATCATTGGCGCCAACACGCGCAAGGCGATTCGCAGTGCACAACAGTCGTTTGGCTGGCCGGCGGATGGGTATCCGACGCACAAGTTGCTGGAAGGACTGCGTAGCCGCTAAAAAGCATCGCGGGCAAGCCTCGCTCCCACAGATTTTGTGTCGTTTACAGATCCAGTGTGGGAGCGGGCTTGCCCTAATGCCGATCAGTTAAGGCATTGAACGCCGCAATCCTTGTGGGAGCGAGCCTGCTCGCGATGACGGTGGCACAGTCAACATTTGCGTTGCCTGACNNNCGCGGTGGCACAGTCAACATTTGCGTTGCCTGACAATCCGCCATCGCGAGCAGGCTCGCTCCCACAGGTTTTGCGCCTTAACTGATCGGCATTAGGGCTTGCCCGCGATAGCTGACTATCAGACGCTAAAGGGCTTACCGCCTGACCACCACATCCTGCTCCAACACCAACTCCTTCTTCCCCGCATCCAATCGAACCAACGCCCCCATCGGCAACGTCAGGTTCGGATCACAATGACCACTACGCCACCCGGCCAGTACCGGTATCCGTAACGGCTCGAAGGTCTGTTTTAGCAATTGCTCCAGCGCTGCTGCATCGACCCCTGCCACATCCCCCACCAAAACCCCACGAAGCTTGCCCAGCGCGCCAGCCAGCCGCAGATGGGTCAGTAGCCGGTCAATGCGATACAGCGGCTCGTTGACGTCCTCGATCAGCAGGATGACGCCCTCGGCGTCCAGCTCGTACGGCGTGCCCATGGTCGCGGCAATCATCGACAGGTTGCCACCCAGCAAACGCCCGTGAGCGATACCGGGCTCGATCGTGGTCAACGGCCAGGCTACCGGGTGCGAAAGTACGCTGCCGGCCTTCACCTGCCCTCTGAGCATGTTGAAAAACGACGACTCGGTAGGCTTCTGCTTGTCGCCCAGCAAATCGGCATTGAGCAGCGGGCCATGAAAGGTCACAAAACCGGCATAACGGCTGATCGCCAAGTGCAGCGCCGTGATGTCGCTGTAGCCGATGAACGGTTTGGCGCTGTTTTGCAGCAGTTCGAAATCAATTCGGTCGAGCAAACGCGGTGTGCCGTAACCGCCACGCAGGCAGATAATCGCATCGACTTCTGTGTCAGCGAACGCCGCGTGCAGATCATTGAGCCGCACCTCGTCACTACCGGCCAGATACCCATCCTGTTCATACACCCCGGGAAACACCCGCAACGCATAGCCGCGAGCGCGCATCCAGGCGATAGCTTTGTCAGTGTCCAGCCCGGCGGGACCGGCGGGTGCAATCACGCCGATCAGCCCTTCCGACGGCAAGGCCGGAACAGGTTTATGCGGATACAGCGTGTGGGTCGGTCGAACGGTCATCCATGAATCTCCCTGCGCGAAAATCTTCAGCACACAGTAGTCAGGAACGGGGACAAACAGAAGAGGGTCAGTCGCCCGCAGGTTGCAGGAAAAAACACTGGCTGGCGTAGGCCAGGCAAAAAAACGCCCGCAAGGCCTGAAAAGCCATGCGGGCGCCTTTTATGTCACCGCCAAATTACAAGGACGATATCAGCTCAGCTTTGACCAACTTCGCCTGCTCATCGGCATGGTACGAGGAGCGTACCAACGGGCCGGACGCGACGTTCTTGAAGCCCATCTTGTAACCTTCCTCGGCAAACCAGGCGAAGGTGTCCGGGTGCACAAAACGCTGCACCGGCAAGTGGCTGCGGGACGGTTGCAGGTACTGGCCCAGGGTCAGCATGTCGATGTCATGTTCGCGCATGCGCTTCATGACTTCGATGACTTCTTCGTCGGTTTCGCCCAGGCCCAGCATCAGGCCGGACTTGGTCGGAATGTGCGGCATCATCTGCTTGAAGCGCTGCAGAAGGGTCAGCGACCACTGGTAATCCGAACCCGGACGCGCAGCCTTGTACAGGCGCGGCACGGTTTCCAGGTTGTGGTTGAACACATCTGGTGGCTCGGCAGCGGTGATTTCCAGCGCCACGTCCATACGGCCACGGTAATCCGGGACCAGGGTTTCGAGCTGTACGTTCGGCGACAGCTTGCGGATCTCGCGGATGCAGTCGGCAAAGTGCTGGGCACCGCCGTCACGCAGGTCGTCGCGGTCTACCGAGGTGATCACTACGTATTTGAGCTTCAGGTCGGCGATGGCGATGGCCAGGCTTTCTGGCTCGTTGACGTCCAGTGGTTTCGGACGGCCGTGGCCGACGTCGCAGAACGGGCAGCGACGGGTGCAGATGTCGCCCATGATCATGAACGTCGCGGTGCCGCCGGAGAAACACTCGCCCAGGTTCGGGCAGGACGCTTCCTCGCACACGCTGTGCAACTTGTGTTTGCGCAGCAGGGCCTTGATGCGGTCGACTTCCGGCGAAACCGGGATGCGCACGCGAATCCAGTCGGGTTTCTTCGGCAGTTCGGTGGTCGGAATGATCTTCACCGGGATACGTGCAACCTTCTCGGCGCCGCGCAGCTTGACGCCGGCTTCAACCTTGGCACGCGGGGCCGGACGCTCGGTAACATCAAGCGTCGGGATCATGGTTTGCACTGCATCAGTAGTCATATCAGTCGATTCCGCCCGTTAGGGTCGTCTGCTCAGCATAGTCGAGGTGTTTGACGAGCTGCGCGCGCAGCCGGGCACTTACCTCGGCAAATTCAATCGATCCTGCGTGATCGCTCAGCTGGGTCATCGCCAGCCCGGCGTATCCGCAGGGATTAATCCGTCGAAACGGTTCCAGGTCCATGTCCACGTTCAGGGCCAAGCCATGAAAGGAACAACCATGGCGGATCCGCAGACCCAGGGAAGCGATTTTCGCCCCGTTGACGTAGACACCCGGCGCGTCCGGCTTGGCGGCGGCAGTGACGCCGTAACTTGCCAACAGTTCGATCAGGCAGAGTTCCATGCGGGTGACCAGGTCACGCACGCCAAACCCCAGCTTGCGCACATCCAGCAGCAGATAAGCCACCAGTTGGCCAGGCCCGTGATAGGTTACCTGACCTCCACGGTCGACCTGTACCACCGGAATATCCCCCGGCAGCAACAGGTGCTCGGCCTTACCGGCTTGCCCTTGGGTGAACACCGGCGGGTGCTCGACCAGCCAGATCTCGTCGGCGGCGTCGGTGCCGCGTTCGTTGGTGAAGCGTTGCATGGCGTGCCAGACCGGCTCGTAAGCCATCTGGCCGAGCTCACGAAAGCCCAGCGTGCCAGACATCACAACACCATGTGCACGAAGCCGGTAGCCCGCAGTTCGCTGTTGATGTTGTACAGCTGGTCCTGGTCGGTGGCGACGATGTGTAATTGGATGGTGGTGTATTTGCCGTTGCTGCTTTGGCGCTCGTCAACACGCTCATCGTTGATGGTGGCGTGTTTTCTGACGATATTGATGATCTTGTCCTTGTTACCCACGCCCGTGTCGCTGATCACCTTAACCGGGTAATCAGTGGCAGGGAATTCGATCTTTGGTGCCTTTACTTCGGTATCGGTCATGGCGTAACGGCCTCGTAAGCGTAAGCCGTGGCGACAACAAAGCCCCGCGCCGGATCAGCACGGGGCCTTGCAGGAGCACACTATCAGTTGAACATGCTGTAGAAGAATAGACGGATGCTATCCCACATACGGCGGAAGATACCACCCTCCTCGACAGCGTCCAGGGCGATCAGGTCGGCGCTGTGCACCACCTTGTCTTCCAGCTTCACTTCGACTTTACCGATCACGTCGCCCTTGGCGATTGGCGCAATCAGCTGCGGGTTCATGGTCATGCTGGCAGCGAGCTTTTTCAGCTGGCCTTTTGGCAGGGTCATGGTCAGGTCTTCAGCCAGGCCGGCCTTGACTTGATTGGTCGCGCCTTTCCAGACAGGGGCCTGAGCCAGCTCGGCGCCTTTCTGATAGAAGGTCTGGGTTTCGAAGAAGCGGAAACCGTAAGTCAGCAGCTTCTGGGTTTCGGCGGCGCGAGCCACTTCGCTGCTCGTGCCGAACACCACGGCGATCAGACGCATGCCATCACGTACAGCCGAAGACACCATGCAGTAGCCGGCTTCGTCGGTGTGACCGGTTTTCAGACCATCGACGGTCTTGTCGCGCCACAGCAACAGGTTGCGGTTAGGTTGCTTGATGCCGTTCCAGAAGAACTCTTTCTGCGAGTAGATCGCGTAGTGAGCCGGGTCTTCGTGGATGATTGCGCGAGCCAGTACGGCCATGTCATGAGCCGACGAATAGTGCTCCGGGTTCGGCAGACCGGTCGGGTTCATGAAGTGGGTGTTGGTCATGCCCAGATCGGCCACGGTTTTGTTCATCACGTCGGCGAAGGCGTCTTCGCTGCCGGCGATGTGCTCGGAGAGCGCAACACTGGCGTCGTTACCCGACTGAATGATGATGCCGTGCAGCAGGTCGCTGACAGTCACCTGCGAGCCCACCTTGATGAACATCCGCGAACCGCCGGTACGCCAGGCATTTTCGCTGACGGTCACCGGGTCGTTTTCGCCGATCTGGCCACGACGGATTTCCAGGGTCGCGATGTACGCGGTCATCAGCTTGGTCAGGCTGGCTGGCGGCAGACGCTGGTCACCATTGTTCTCGACCAGCACGTTGCCGCTGCTGGCATCCATGAGCACGTAGGCTTTGGCGGCCAGTTGTGGTGGAGCTGGCATCACCTCGAGCGCGAACGCAGCCGGTGAGAGGAGCAGCGGGACTAACAGGAACAGGCGTTTGGCAAAGGTGGTGATGTTCATCCGTCTCTCGAAATCGCTAATGGAAACTGCCCAGGGGCAAAACTAATCAGACAGCTTTCTAACGAGCTGTCGCGTGTTCAGTTGTTCACTCAGAACCCTTGCCGGGCTTTTGTTCTTTAACGAGCCAACAACCAGGTTCACCCCCTTAAACCGCAAGTGAACCGTCAATCAAGTACTACGTATTACTCGGCGGTGACCACGCTCGGCGAACCGAGATTAGCCATGCGCACGCTGTTCTGCACTTGCTGGATTTCACCCGGAGAGCCTATCGGCCCCAGGCGCACCCGATGCAGTGTCTGTTGGTTGCGCACGATCGAGCTGATGAACACCGGGGCGCTCACCATCCCGCTGAGCTTCGATCTCAGGAGTTCTGCAGCGTCCGGGTTGGCGAACGCGCCCACCTGCAGATACTGGCCAGAGGCTGGTACAGAAGCGTTTTTTTTTGCATCCAGCTGAACAGGCACGACGGCCGCAGCGTGTTGCTGCGCCGGAGGCGTCCATTGCTCGACGGTACCGGCCGAAGCCGTAATCACCGGGGCGCTATTTTGCGCGACTTTCGGCTCGTTGAGCATCAAAGGCGCTGGGCGGCCTTTTTGGGCCCACCACTGTTGCGGGTCGATACCCTCGACCTTGACCCGCGCCGTGCCGGTTTCGGCATAACCGAGCTTTTTGGCGGCGGCATAGGACAAGTCGATGATACGGTCCGAATAAAACGGCCCACGGTCGTTGACCCGCAGGATCACGCTCTTGTTGTTGTCCAGGTTGGTCACCCGGACGTAACTCGGCAGTGGCAACGTCTTGTGCGCGGCACTCATGCCATACAGGTCGTAGACCTCGCCATTGGCGGTGTTCTGGCCGTGGAACTTGGTGCCATACCAGGACGCCGTGCCCGAGGCGACGTAAGTCTTGGATTCTTGCAGCGGGAAGTAGGTCTTGCCCAGAACCGTGTACGGGTTGGCCTTATAAGGGCCGGAGTGCAGGGTCGGCGTGGCATCCGGGATGCGTGATACGTCGACATCCCACCACGGCGCGCCATCTTTGTGGGCGCGGTTGATGTCCAGCCCCGGCGCCGGGCGCACGGCAGTGGACGAGGATTTCTGAGCGGGTGCGCGACTGGTCGAGCAACTGGCGAGCAGCACCGCCAACGCGGCGAAAGCCATGAACTTCAGGGGTTTATTCATAGGCAATGCCCGCATTACTTGACGCCCCGTGCTTGGACCAGCTGTTCAGACAGTTGATGTACGGCCATGGCGTACATCACGCTGCGGTTATAACGCGTGATCGCATAAAAATTCTGCAGGCCCATCCAGTATTCGGGGCCATTGTCACCTTCCAGGCGGAAAGCCGTAACCGGCATATCATCGCGCAGCGCATCATGACTTGACCACCCCAGAGCCCGCAACTCCCCTGCGGTTTTAGTCGGCTCGATGCCTGTGGTCAAACCGTCGTCCACCTGCTCGCCACGGACATCGGCGCGGCTGACCACCGGTTCGCCGGCGACCCAACCGTGACGCTTGAAGTAACTGGCGACACTACCAATGGCATCGTCGGGATTGGTCCAGATATTAATGTGACCGTCACCGTCGAAGTCCACCGCATACGCGCGAAAACTGCTCGGCATGAACTGCGGCAATCCCATGGCACCTGCGTAGGAGCCCTTGAGGGTCAACGGATCGACCTGCTCTTCCCGGGCCAGCAGCAAGAACTCACGCAATTCCTTACGGAAGAATTCAGCGCGGGGAGGATAGTCGAAGCCCAGGGTCGACAATGCGTCGATCACCCGGTAATTGCCGGTATTGCGGCCGAAAAAGGTTTCTACGCCAATGATCGAGACGATCACCTGCGCCGGCACACCGTATTCCTGCTCGGCACGCGCCAGCACCGCTTCGTGCTGACGCCAGAAGTCCACACCACGGGCGATACGCGCATCGGTGATGAACATCGGGCGGTATTCGTTCCATTGTTTGACCCGTTCGGCGGGTTTCGAGATCGCGTCCAGGATCGACTGCTTGCGCTCGGCTTCGCGGAACACGCCCATCAGCTGTTCACCGGCGAAACCGTAATCGCGGGTCATTTCACCGACGAATTCAGCCACCTGGGGTGAGCCTTCGTACTCGCCGGCCAACGCGTGCTGCGTTGTGCCAAGGATGCTTACCAGGCCGACCCATGGCGCGTATCGAGTCACCCAGCCACGCATTACTTGCATTGAAATCTTCACCTTATTCAAACCTGTGCGATCCACTTACGATGGGTATGGATCGACATCAAAACCCCAAACGCTGACAGCAGCGTTACCAGCGAAGTTCCTCCGTAGCTAATGAACGGCAACGGCACCCCCACCACCGGCAACAGGCCACTGACCATACCGATGTTGACGAAAACATAAACAAAAAACGTCATGGTCAAACTGCCCGCGAGCAATTTGCCGAACAATGTCTGGGCCTGAGCAGTAATCACCAGCCCGCGACCGATCAACAGCAGGTAAATCAACAGCAACGCGCAAATGCCGACCAGACCGAACTCTTCGCCCAATACCGCAATAATGAAGTCGGTATGGCTTTCCGGCAGGAAGTCCAGGTGCGACTGGGTGCCCAGCAGCCAGCCCTTGCCAAACACACCACCGGAACCGATGGCGGCTTTCGACTGAATGATGTTCCAGCCAGTCCCCAACGGATCGCTCTCCGGGTCGAGGAACGTCAGGATTCGCTGCTTCTGATAGTCATGCATGATGAAAAACCACATCGCCACGGCCACCGGCACGGCAGCCGCCAGCACGCTGATGATCCAGCGCCAGCGCAAGCCCCCCATGAACAAGACGAACGCGCCACCCGCGAGGATCAGTAGCGATGTCCCCAGGTCCGGCTGACGCACGATCAAGATAAATGGCAAGCCAATCAGAAACAGACTGACCGCAACGTGCTTAAGCTGCGGCGGCAAGGTGCGCTTGGACAAATACCAGGCGATGGTCGCCGGCATCAGGATCTTCATGAATTCCGAGGGCTGGAAGCGGATCACGCCGGGGATGTTGATCCAGCGCGTGGCGCCCATGGCGTTGTGGCCCATGACGTCCACCACCACCAGCAACAGCACACCGAGCACATAACCGACCGGCACCCACCGCGCCATGAAACGCGGCTCGAACTGCGCGATGACGACCATCGACACCAGGCCAATACCAAACGAAGTGGCTTGCTTGGCCAGCAGGTCCCAGCTCTTGCCGCTGGCCGAATACAGCACGAACAGGCTGCCGGCTGCGAGGGTCAGCAACAAAATGAGCAACGGCCCATCGATGTGCAGGCGTTGCAACAGCGTCGCGCGGCGACGCATCACATCTTCGCTTGAGAGCATGCGATCAAAATTATTCATCATGGGCCGTAACCTCCGCACTGATAGGGCTGGCGTACTCGGCTTTGAGATGGCCGTCCTGGTCCAGGAGCCAGGCATCCATGATTTGACGCACCACTGGCGCGGCGACCCCGGAACCGGACTCGCCGTTCTCGACCATCACCGACACCACGATTTGCGGGTTGTCGGCCGGCGCAAAGCCGACAAACAAGGCGTGGTCGCGGTGACGTTCCTGAACCTTGGAGCGGTCGTACTTCTCGCCCTGCTTGATCGCGACCACCTGGGCCGTACCACTTTTCCCGGCGATCCGGTATTGCGCGCCAATCGAGGCCTTGCGCGCCGTACCGCGAGCGCCGTGCATCACCTGTTGCATACCGTGGTTGACCTTGGTCCAGTCCGACGGATCGCGCAGAACGATATTCGGCATCGGATTTTCATCCTTGGGCTTCTCACCTTCGACCGTCTTGGCCAGGTGCGGACGGTTCCACACACCTTTGTTGGCCACCAGTGCCGTGGCCTGGGCCAGTTGCAGCGGCGTGGACTGCATATAGCCCTGACCGATCCCCAGGATCAGGGTTTCGCCCGGGAACCAGGCCTGGCGACGGGTCGCACGTTTCCACTCGCGGGACGGCATCAGGCCCGGCGATTCTTCGAACATGTCCAGCGAGACCTTTTGGCCGATGCCGAATTTGCCCAGATACGCCGACAAACGATCGATCCCCAGCTTGTGAGCCAAGTCATAGAAGTAGGTGTCGTTGGACCGCATGATCGCCGTGTCCAGATCCACGTAACCATCGCCGGTACGGTTCCAGTTACGGTATTTGTGATCGTAATTGGGCAGTTGGTAGTAACCGGGGTCGAACACGCGGGTCGACGCGGTGACCACACCCGAATCCAGGCCGGCAATCGCCACCGCCGGCTTGATGGTCGAACCCGGTGGGTACAGACCACGCAGCACGCGGTTGAACAGCGGCCGGTCGATGGAGTCGCGCAGTTCGGAATAGGCCTTGGAACTGATGCCCGTGACGAACAGGTTCGGGTCGAAACTCGGCTGGCTGACCATCGCCAGCACCTCGCCGGTTTTCGGGTCCAGCGCCACGACGGCACCACGACGACCGCCCAGTGCCGCTTCGGCCGCTTCCTGCAATTTGATGTCCAGGCTCAGGACGATGTCCTTGCCGGAAATCGGTTCGGTACGCTTGAGCACACGCAATACGCGGCCCCGAGCGTTGGTTTCGACTTCTTCGTAACCGACCTGACCGTGCAATTCCGGCTCGTAGAAACGTTCGATGCCGGTTTTGCCAATTTGATGGGTGCCGCTGTAACTCACAGGATCCAGTGACTTGAGCTCTTTCTCGTTGATTCGCCCCATGTAACCCACCGAGTGCGCAAAGTGCGCGCCCTGCGGATAGTGACGAACCAGCTGCGCGACCACTTCCACGCCCGGCAGGCGGAACTGGTTCACGGCGATCCGGGCGATCTGTTCTTCGGTCAGCTCGAACAGAATTGGCACCGGCTCGAATGGCCGACGCCCCTGACGCATGCGTTTCTCGAAGATCACCCGGTCCTCGGGTGTCAGCTCCAGCACTTCGACAATCACGTCGAGCACTTGCTGCCAGTCGCCGGAGCGCTCGCGGGTCATGCTCAGGCTGAAGCTGGGCCGGTTATCTGCCACCACCACGCCATTACGGTCGAAGATCAGCCCACGGGTGGGTGGAATCGGCTGCACATGGACCCGGTTGTTTTCCGACAGGGTCGAGTGGTACTCGTACTGGATCACCTGCAGGAAATACAACCGCGCAATCAGCACACAAATCAGCGCTACTACCGCAATTGCACCGAACACGACGCGACCACGCACCAGACGGGCGTCTTTTTCGTGGTCCTTGATACGGATCGGCTGAGACATGAGGGCAGAACTACTTGTGGTAAGGGTGGCCGGACAAGACTGTCCAGGCACGATACAGCTGTTCGCCGATCAGGATTCGCACCAGCGGGTGCGGCAACGTCAACGGCGACAATGACCAGCGCTGATCGGCTCGGGCACAGACTTCCGGCGCCAGCCCTTCGGGGCCGCCGACCATGAAATTCACCGTGCGCGAGTCCAGGCGCCAGCGATCGAGTTCGACCGCCAACTGCTCAGTGCTCCAGGGCTTGCCGTGGACTTCGAGGGTGACAACACGCTCATTCGGCCCGACCTTGGCCAGCATGGCTTCGCCTTCCTGACGGATGAAGCGCGCCACGTCGGCGTTCTTGCCACGGGTATTGAGCGGTATTTCCACCAGTTCCAGCGCCAGCTCGGACGGAAGACGCTTGGCATATTCATGCCAGCCTTCTTCCACCCACTTGGGCATCCGTGAACCGACGGCGATCAGTCGCAGTCGCACAGCGGGCCCTTATTGCTGGTCTTTGTTGAGCTTGATGAAATGCTCGTGGGTATTTTCCGGGCTGTGGTGAGCCGCGTTCAGGGCACGGCTCTGTTCAGCGCCGGACCACAGACGCTCCAGGTCGTAGAACTGGCGAGCCGAGGCGGTCATCATGTGCACGATGACATCATCCATGTCCAGCAGAACCCAGTCGCTGTCGCCCTTGCCTTCTTCACCCAATGGCTTGACGCCCTGGGCTTTGACGGCTTCGCGAACCTTGTCCAGCATCGCGCCGATCTGGCGGTTGGACGTACCGGTAGCGATGATCATGAAGTCAGTGATGCTCTGCTTTTCACGAACGTCGATCACCTGAATGTCCTGGGCCTTGACGTCTTCCAGGGCCGCAACGGCAACCTTGACCAGTTCTTCACCGGCCAGCTCCGGGCCGGTCGGTGCTACTACTGGCAGTGGGGCGCTTTTGAATGTGCCTTTGCGCTTTACTTTAGTTACGTCTTTGTTCGTCATATAAAACTCGTTTTGCTCGTATGTTCGGGGGCTTCGATACACGTGTTCACGTGCCTTGAAGCGCGCCTCTTTTCAGTTCGACGCACGGTAAAGTCCGTGCGCATCGATGTAGGCCAGGACCGCGTCGGGCACCAGGAAACGTACCGACTTACCGCTGGCCAGCAGTTGACGGATCTGGGTGGCGGATACCGCGAGCGGTGTCTGCCAGACGAATGCAATCTGTCCGCTCGGCCCTTTGAGGGCCAGCGGGTCGCTCACCGAGCGCGCTGCCAGCAGGTTGCGCAAGGCATCCGGCGGTTCGCTGTCGGCATCCGGGCGTTGCAGCACCAGGATGTGGCAATGCTGGAGCAACTCTTCCCAGCGGTGCCAAGTGGGCAGGCCGCAAAATGCGTCCCAGCCCAAAAGTAGAAAAACCTGGGTCTGGGCGGCCAGTTCGGCGCGCATCAGCTCCAGGGTATCGATAGTGTAGGACGGTTTGTCCCGCTGCAATTCGCGGGCGTCCACCACCAACGGCGCCACACCGGCCACCGCGCATTCGACCATCGCCAGGCGGTCTTTGGCCGACACCTGCGGCGTACCACGATGCGGCGGTCTGGCACTGGGTGTCAGACGCAACTCATCGAGCGCCAGCGATTCGGCGACTTCCAGCGCACCGCGCAGATGGCCGATGTGCACCGGATCGAACGTACCGCCCAGCATGCCAACCCGGCGAGGTTGAGGCTCGCTTGCGGTGGCTGGGACTGTCGGGTCGAGGTCGCCCAAGTCAGACCGACGCCTGGCCGCGCAACTGGCCATCACCGACCACGATGTACTTCTCGCAGGTCAAACCTTCGAGACCCACCGGGCCGCGGGCGTGCAGCTTATCAGTAGAAATGCCAATCTCGGCACCCAATCCGTATTCGAAGCCATCGGCGAAGCACGTCGGGGTGTTGATCATCACCGACGACGAATCGACCTGCGCGACAAAACGCCGTGTGTCAGCGAGGTTTTCGCTGACGATCGAGTCGGTGTGATGGGAGCCGTGCTTATTAATATGCTCGATCGCCTGGTCCAGCCCGTCGACTACGCGGATCGACAAAATCGGCGCCAGGTATTCGGTAGTCCAGTCTTCTTCGGTGGCCGCTACAGCATCGATAATCGCCCGCGTGCGCTCGCAACCACGCAGCTCGACGCCTTTTTCGCGGAACTGGGCAGCCATCGATGGCAGGAAATCTTTGGCAACGGCTTGATCCACCAGCAGCGTTTCCATGGCGCCGCAGATGCCATAACGGTACGTCTTGGCGTTGAACGCGATGCGCTGGGCTTTCGCCAGATCGGCATGTTCACTCACGTAAACGTGGCAGATGCCGTCCAGGTGTTTGATCACCGGCACGCGGGCGTCACGGCTGACGCGTTCAATCAGGCCACGGCCACCACGGGGCACGATGACGTCGACGTATTCCGGCATGGTGATCAGTGCGCCAACGGCGGCACGATCGGTGGTTTCGACCACTTGAACCACGGCGGCTGGCAGTTCGGCTTCGGCCAGACCGCGCTGGATGCAGGCGGCGATGGCGCGATTGGAATGGATCGCTTCGGAGCCGCCACGCAGAATGGTTGCATTGCCAGACTTGAGGCACAGGCTGGCGGCATCGATGGTCACGTTGGGACGGGATTCGTAGATGATCCCGATCACGCCCAGCGGCACGCGCATTTTACCGACCTGAATGCCCGACGGGCGGAAGCTCATGTCGCGAATAGCGCCGACCGGGTCCGGCAATGCGGCCACCTGGCGCAGGCCGACGATCATGCCGTCGATGCGTTCCGGGGTCAGCGCCAGACGCTCCAGCAGGGCCGGCTCAAGACCATTGGCGCGACCAGCGGCCAAATCCAGTTCGTTGGCCGCCGTCAACTCGGCGCGTGCAGCGTCCAGCGCATTGGCAGCAGCCTGCAAGGCGCGGTTTTTCTGCGCGGTGCTGGCGCAGCCGATGACGCGAGAAGCTTCGCGGGCAGCGCGACCCAGGCGGGTCATGTAGTCAAGAACGGACTCAGTCATTGTCTGCGGTGGTCTTGGCAAAGAGGAAAGCGGCAGATTATAGCTGTCGCGACTCCCGACTAACAGCGGTGACGGGCGGATGGTCGAAATCGAGGGCAATTTGCCGACGTTCAGCCGTGATTAAGCTGCAAATTGTTATCATCACCGCTCTATAAGCCCTGATAAACGCCGCTCATCATGTCCAACCTGACTGTTCGAGCGTCCGCTACTAGCCTGCCCACCGGGCTTGCGGACGCGTTTTTCGACCGTGACGCGCAAACGCTGGCCCGGGATCTACTCGGCAAAGTCATTCGCCACCGGGTCGGCGACCTGTGGCTCAGCGCCCGGATTATCGAAACCGAAGCCTATTATTTCGAGGAAAAAGGCAGCCACGCCTCCCTCGGCTACACAGAAAAACGTAAGGCTTTGTTTCTGGATGGCGGGCACATCTATATGTATTACGCCCGTGGCGGTGATTCGCTGAACTTCAGTGCCAAAGGCCCCGGCAACGCGGTGCTGATCAAATCAGCCTATCCATGGGTGGATGAACTGAGCGGCCCAGCGAGCCTGGCGCAAATGCTGTTGAACAATCCTGACGCCCAAGGCCGCCCTCGCCCCTCGCAAAAGCTGTGTGCCGGGCAGACCCTGTTGTGCAAGGCCCTGGGTTTGAAGGTGCCGGTCTGGGACGCCAAGCGTTTCGATCATGAAGTGCTTCTCGTGGAAGACATCGGCCCGGCGCCCGCCCACATCATCCAGACCACCCGCTTGGGCATCCCCCATGGCCGTGATGAACACTTGATGTACCGCTTTGTCGATGCGGCTTACGCGCCGTATTGCACGCGTAACCCGCTGCGACGGGGGCAGATCGAAGGTCGCGATTATTTTTTGTTGCCTTGAAGATTGATATCTCCTGTGGGAGCGAGCCTGCTCGCGATAGCGGAGTATCAGGCGACATCCATGTCGACTGACAGCCTGCTTTCGCGAGCAGGCTCGCTCCCACAAGGGATCTGTAGTTTTTTGAAGATTGCGGTCGTCCCTCATGGGACCAATGAACATTTATGGAGTTGTTTTTATGGGCCCATGGCTCGATAGCGTCACCGGTTGGTTGACGGTCAACCCGCAATGGCTGGCTGCGGCGGTGTTTATAGTGGCCTTTGTGGAGTGCCTGGCGATTGCCGGGCTGATCGTGCCCGGCACGGTGTTGCTGTTTGCCGTGGCGGTCCTGGCCGGCAGTGGCGCGCTGTCGTTGAGTGAAACGCTGCTGCTGGGGTTCGTTGCCGGGGTGCTGGGTGACGTCATTTCGTACTTCGTCGGACGGCATTTCCACCAGAACATCCGACGCCTGCCCGGCTTACGCCATCACCCGGAATGGATTGCCGGCGCCGAGGCGTATTTCCAGCGTTATGGCATCGCCAGCCTGCTGGTCGGACGCTTTATCGGACCGCTGCGCCCGATGTTGCCGATGGTTGCCGGGATGTTCGATATGCCATTCCCGCGATTTTTCGCCGTCAGCCTGCTGGCTGCCGCTGGCTGGAGTGTCGCGTATCTGCTGCCCGGCTGGGCGACGGGTGCGGCGATTCGTTTGCCGTTGCCGGAAGGTTTCTGGCCTGAGGCGGGAGTCGTCGCTGGTGCTATTGCCGTCATGGTTGGTTTGAGCGTCACCAGCAGCCTGCGCCGCCATCGCAAGGCGACGATGCTGATTGCCGGGATGAGCCTTCTGATTCTGGCGGGACTGTTTATCGGCTATCCGCACCTGACCGCGCTTGATCAGGGCTTAATGACGTTGGTGCAAGAACACCGCAGCCCGATGCTCGATGAAGTGGCCGTGGTCTTTACGCTGATTGGCGAGTTTCGCAACATGCTGCTGTTCAGCGCACTGCTGACCGGCCTGCTGCTGATCACGCGACAATGGCGGCAGGCAATTTTTGCCGGTAGTACCCTGCTCGTCACCGCCCTCGGCAACACCTTCACCAAGCAATTTTTCGCCCGCGTGCGCCCGGAAGTACTGAGCGATCCACTGACCAGTTACAGCATGCCCAGCGGCCATGCCTCGGGGGCATTCGCGCTGTTCCTGACCCTCGCCGTGCTGGCGGGCCGAGGACAACCACCGCGGATGCGCCTGACCTGGTTGCTGCTGGGCTGCTTGCCCGCGCTGGCGATTGCGCTATCGCGGGTGTACCTGGGCGCACATTGGCCGACAGATGTATTGGCCGGCGCTATGTTGGCCGCCTGTGTTTGTGCGGTGTGCCTGTGGCTGAGTCAGCGCCAGACACCGCTCAACGCCATGCCACCCAAGGTCTGGTGGCTGGTGTTGCCGGCGCTGATGGCGTTGTTTGGGTTCTTTGCGTTGCGGCATTTGCCACACGCGATGTTGCGGTATGCGTATTGACGTGCGACTTATCGGCCGCAATCAGGCAAACAATTCCCCCTGCAACTCATCCAGCAGCGCCTGAATCGCATCCAGTCGCTGCTGCGGATCATCGAGTTGCAGCAGATCGATCTTGTCCACTTCGGCAAACGGCAGAAGATAGGCCAACTGATTAGCCAATGATTGTTGCCCGGTCGCCTCAGTGCCCATGTTCAACGCTTCGACCATCGGGTGTTCGGCCAACGCCTTGAGCAGCGCCACCAAATCGGCGTCTTCTTCCTGCAGCGGCTGTTCAGGTTCGTCTTCAAGCCATTCAACGTCGGCGACGGTCAACTGGTCGCGCTGCACCTCGGTGCGCAAGACATGAAAACGCCGCCCGCCCTGCACCCGAATCCCCAGCAGGCCGTTGTCCTGCTGCTTGAAATCGGTGATCAGCGCTTCACACCCCACCAAGGCATACCCTGCCGGAGCGATGCCGACTTCTTCGCCGTCGAGGATGCACACCACGCCGAAGCCGCCGCCCTGTTTCATGCAGCGGCCGATCATGTCCAGGTAGCGCGCCTCGAAGATCTGCAAGTCGAGGATGCAGCCAGGAAACAGCACCGTGTTCAGTGGGAAAAGCGGCAAGCTCATAGACATTTCCTTACACCACCATCGACACCGCCAACGGCAGGAACACCGCCGTGGCCACACCCATCAGACTCATCGCCAGCGCCGCAAAGGCGCCGCACTCTTCACTTTCCTGCAAGGCCACCGAGGTGCCGACCGCATGGGCGGTCATGCCCAGTGCCATACCGCGCGCCTCAGGACTGTGGACACCGAGCCGGGTCAACAGGCTCGGGCCGAAGATCGCACCGATTACGCCGGTGATCAACACGAACACCGCAGCCAACGCCGCGACACCGCCGATCTGCTCGGCCACCAGCATGGCAATCGGTGACGTCACCGACTTGGGCGCCATGGTCATCAGGATCATGTGCTCGGCACCGAACCACCAGCCCAGCAACACGCCCATGCCCGTGGCCACCACGCCACCTATCACCAGCGTAGTAAATATCGGCCAGAACAACTGCCGAATACGTCGCAGATTAAGGTACAGCGGCACCGCCAGCGCGACTGTCGCAGGCCCGAGCAAGATACTGAGGATCTCGGTGCTCTTGCGGTACTCGGCGTACGTCAGGCCACAGGTCACCAGAACACCGATCACCACCAGCATCGAGACCAGCACCGGTTGCAAAAAGATCCAGCGGGTTTTCTCGAAGGCCGCCAGCACCAACTGATAAGCGCCCAACGTGATGCCGATGCCGAACAACGGATGATGAATCACCGAGTCGAGTGCGCCGTGCCAATCAAGGATCATTGGTCATCTCCGCGATGGGCGTGGCGCTTGACCATGCGCTGCATCAGTACGCCGGCGAAGGCCATGGACAGCAGCAGCGACAACACCAGCGCACCGACGATGGCCCAGAAGTCCGCGGCAATATCCTTGGCATACACCATCACGCCCACGGCCGGTGGCACCAGCAGCAACGGCAAGTAACGCAGCAGGCTGCTGGCCGCCAGGCTCAGCGGCTCGCCGACTTGTCCGCGTGAAATCAGGTACACCAGTAACAGCAGCAAGCCAATAATCGGCCCCGGCAGCACCGGTAAAAACAAGTGGTTGATGGCTGTGCCCAGCAATTGGAACAGCACCAGCCAGGTCAGGCCACGTAACAACATCCGGCATCTCCCGCGCTCTCCCCACCAAGAAGGGGCCGCGCATTATAAGCACGTCAACGCTATGGATCGGCATTCGCCAAAAGCATGGACAGTTGACCGGAGCAATTACCCATGTTGATCTACAGTGGTTCGCAGGGAGGTCAAATCCCCCCACTCGAAAAACTATAAATCCGATGAAACCCAAGGAGAGTCTCAATGCCCTATGTTCCCGTTGCAGAGCTCAAAGATTATGTCGGCAAGGAACTCGGACGTTCCGAATGGCTCACCATCGATCAGGAGCGCATCAACCTGTTCGCAGAAGCCACTGGTGATTACCAGTTTATTCATGTCGACCCGGTCAAAGCCGCGCAAACGCCATTTGGCAGCACCATCGCACATGGATTCCTGTCGCTGTCACTGATCCCCAAGTTGATGGAAGACATCCTCATCCTCCCCGAAGGCGTGAAGATGGTAGTCAACTACGGTCTCGACGGCGTGCGTTTCATTCAACCGGTCAAGGTCGATTCGAGAGTGCGCCTCAAGGTTGACCTCTCCGACGCCATCGAGAAAAAGCCCGGCCAATGGCTGCTCAAGGCCACCACCACCCTTGAGATAGAAGGCTCGGACAAGCCGGCCTATGTCGCTGAATCCCTGTCCCTCTGTTTCGTGTAATCCTCTCGGATGCGAAGCAGCTCACGCTGTTTCGCGACCGTCTCTATATATACGACACATAGCTACGGCATACTCCGTCGCCTAATTGCCCGGATCCCGCTATGCGCTCACTTGCACTCCTTGCCTTGACCCTGTTGCTCACCGCTTGCGGCGATGGCGAATCGCTGCTGCCCCCCGATGCCCGCTTGCCGGACGGTGGACGCTATCGCGGGGATCTGGTCGACGGCTTGCTGCAAGGCCAGGGCCGCATCGACTACCCGAACAAAAGCTGGTACGCCGGCGAGTTCGACAAGGGTCAATGGCATGGCCAAGGCGAATGGCATGGCAGCAACGGCGAGGTCTTTCGCGGGCAATTCAATCAGGGCCTGTTCGACGGCCAAGGCACGCTGACCACACCAGGCAGCAATTACACCGGTGGGTTCAAACTCGGTCGGCGCGATGGCGAAGGCACGCTCAAAGAAAACGGCATGACCTATCGCGGCGAATTCAAGGCCGATCAATATTCAGGGCTCGGTCGTCTCGAACTCGACGACGGCAGCTCCTACCAGGGCCAGTTCACCCAGGGCAAACCCAACGGTGAAGGCCAGCGCGGCGACGCCAGCGGCAATCAATTCACCGGACATTTTGTCAACGGACAACTGGAAGGCAACGGCACCTTCAACAGCGCCGAGGGCGACATTTACGTCGGCGGCTTCAAGAACAATCAACTGCACGGCAAGGGCCGCTACGAGAATGCCGATGGCGATGTCTGGCTGGGCCAGTTCAAGGAAGGCTCGCTGAATGGCAAGGGCGAGTTGATCGGTGCCGACGGCAGCCACTACGTCGGCCGGTTCAGCGACTGGCGCTTCACCGGCCAAGGGCGACTGAACCTGGCGGACGGCAGCTTCTACACCGGCCAGTTCGACAATGACAGTTACTCGGGACGCGGCACGCTGGTGCTGACTGACGGCACCGTGCAAAGCGGCACGTGGCTCAATGGCCAACGTGTGCGTGACGCCGATGGCAAGCTGCTGCCCGATAGCCTGGAGCTCGGTTTGCTGGCTCAGGGCCGCTTGCTCGACGACGCACTGCTTAACGTTCCGAGCTCGACTCCGGCCGTCGAGTTGTACACCCTGACCCTCGGTGGTGACGGCAAACAAAGCGTGTTCCTGCGCGAATCCGATTACGTCAGCAACATGCTCAGCAGCCGCTTCGGTGCGTTTGGCCAGATCCGCCTGGTCAATCATCGCGACCACCTCGTCGACCGGCCGATGGCCACCCGGGAAAACCTGCGCCGCGCCGCGCTGACGCTGGCCGAGCGCAGCGGCCCGGAAGATTTGATCTTCATTTACCTGACCAGCCACGGCACCAGCGAACACGAACTGGTGCTCGATCAACCGCGAATGGAACTGCCCGATCTACCGGCCGATGAACTCGCCGCGGTGCTTGCACCCTTGAAGAATCGCGACAAGATCATTGTGATTTCGGCCTGCTATTCCGGTGGTTTCATTCCCGCCCTCAAGGACGAACGCACCTTGATCATCACCGCCTCGCGGGCAGACCGCGTGTCCTTTGGTTGCTCCGAAGAAGCCAACTCTACCTACTTCGGCGATGCACTGTTCACCCAGGCACTGAACCAGACCGACGACCTGGAGCAAGCCTTCAAACTGGCCAAGGCTACTGTCGCCGAACGCGAACTGGCGGACAGCTTCGAAGCCTCCGAGCCGCAGATGTGGGCGCCTAAAGGGGTGATCTCGCACTGGCAGTTGTTACGCAAGCAGCAGGCACGAAAAGCGCTACAAAGTAGCTCTACCAATAGCAAGGATTCAAAGAGCAACTAAGCTGAACAGTATCAAGGGAGAAACACTATGTACTTGACGCCTCAGCATGTATTGCTTGCCGGAGCTACCGGGTTGACCGGTGAACACTTGCTTGATCGCTTGCTCAATGAGCCCACAATTTCAAGGGTATTGGCCCCTTCACGGCGACCATTGGCCACACATCCGCACCTGGAAAACCCGGTCGGCGACCCGACGGTGTTTCTGCCGCAACTGAACGGCCGCGTCGACATCGCCTACTGCTGCCTCGGCACCACGATCAAACAGGCCGGCTCCGAAGAAGCATTTCGTGCAGTGGACCTGGACATGGTCGTGGCGTTTGCCAAACGTGCGCGAGAAATGGGCGCACGGCACCTGATCGTGATCAGTGCATTGGGCGCCGATCGCAGATCCTCGATTTTCTATAACCGGGTTAAAGGCGAGATGGAACACGCATTGCGCGCGCAGGACTGGCCGCAACTGACCATTTGCCGCCCTTCTCTGCTGCTCGGTGATCGCGTCACGCCACGTCTGGGCGAGAAAATTGCCGGCCCTCTGTCACGCCTGATCCCGGGCAAATATCACGGCATCGAAGCCTGCCAACTGGCCCGGGCGATGTGGCGCTTGGCGCTGGAAGAGCAGGATGGGGTTCGGATTGTTGAATCGGATGAGTTGCGCAAGCTCGGCAAATAACTCTGCGGCGCCTATAAGTCCGTCTTCGCGAGCAGGCTCGCTCCCACACTGATCCGCGTGGGCCACAAATCCAATGTGGGAGCGACGGTGCGACGATTCGACCTGCTCGCGATAGAGCGCGAAGCGCTCTCCTACAACCCACCCGTCGCCTGAAAACTCACCCCTATCACCGTCAGTAACGACAACGGCAATAGTAGCGTGTCGAGCAACGCGCTGGCTGGCAGGTCCAAGCCAGGGTAACTCGGCGCCTCTGCACCAAAGTGGTCCTTGGCACAGCACCCACCGTTCATGGCGTACAAATCCAGACGCGTCCCGGAATACACCAGCGGCGCCCCAGGCTTGGCGGCATCAAGGGTGCGCGCCGTGGCGCAGCCTGTCAGTTGCAACACCAGCAGAAGGATCAGTAGCTTATTCATCGCTGCTCAAATGGTGCTCACCCCAGCGTGGCAGCATGTCCTGCGGAATGTTCAACAGATTGAGAATCCGCGCCACGACAAAGTCGATCAGGTCATCAATCGTCTGCGGCTGATGATAGAAGCCCGGCGAAGCCGGCATGATCGTCACGCCCATGTTCGACAGCTTGAGCATATTCTCCAGATGGATGCTCGAATACGGCGCTTCACGCGGGACCAGAATCAACTGGCGACGCTCCTTCAAGGTGACGTCGGCGGCACGTTCGATCAGGTTGTTGCAGGCACCGGTCGCAATAGCCGACAGCGTCCCCGTGGAACATGGCACCACGACCATCGCTGCGGGCGCACCGGAGCCCGAAGCCACCGGCGACATCCAGTCTTCCTTGCCATACACCTTGATTTGCCCGGCTGCAGCGCCGGTGTATTCGGTGAGGAAGGCCTGCATCATCTGCGGTTTGGACGGCAACGAAACATCCGTCTCGGTCGCCATCACCAGTTGTGCCGCCTTGGAAATCAGGAAGTGCACTTCGCGATCTTCACGCACCAGGCAATCGAGCAGGCGCAAACCGTACTGGGCGCCGGAAGCACCGGTCATGGCCAGCGTGATGCGATCCGGGCCGCTGCTCATTGCAGCGCCTCGGCGAGTTTGCCGTGCAGGCCACCGAAGCCGCCATTGCTCATGATCACCACGTGGGTGCCGGGCTGGGCCTGGCTCTTCACGCGTTCGATGATGCCTTCCAGCGAATCGCTGACAACCGACGGCACAGTGCACAGCGCTGCCGTGCCGGCCAGGTCCCAACCGAGGTTGGCCGGGCCATACCAGATCACCTGATCGGCATCGACCACGCTTTCCGGCAAGCCGTCGCGGTGCGCGCCGAGCTTCATGGAATTGGAGCGCGGCTCGATGATCGCGATCAATGGCGCATCGCCGATGCGTTTGCGCAGGCCATCAAGGGTGGTGGCGATGGCGGTCGGGTGATGCGCGAAGTCGTCATAAATGGTGATGCCGCGTACGTCGGCGACTTTTTCCATCCGGCGCTTCACGCTTTTGAACGCGCTCAACGCGGCGATGCCCATGGAAGGCACTACGCCGACATGACGCGCGGCCGCCAATGTAGCCAAGGCATTGGCGACGTTGTGCTGACCGGTCATGTCCCACTCGACCACGCCTTGGGCGACGCCTTCGAACATCACTTCAAACTTCGAACCGTCTTCGCTGAGCAGTTTGACCTGCCACTGACCGCCAGCACCGGTGGTCTGCACAGGGGTCCAGCAGCCCATTTCGATGACACGTTGCAACGCCGGTTCGGTGGTCGGATGGATCACCAGGCCTTCGCTTGGAATGGTCCGCACCAAATGGTGGAATTGCCGCTCGATGGCCGGCAGATCAGGGAAGATGTCCGCATGATCGAACTCAAGGTTATTCAGGATCGCCGTGCGCGGGCGGTAGTGAACGAACTTGGAGCGTTTATCGAAGAAGGCGCTGTCATATTCGTCGGCTTCGATCACGAAGAACGGTGTGCCGCCCAAGCGCGCCGACACCGAGAAATTCTGCGGCACGCCGCCGATCAGGAAGCCCGGGCTCATGCCCGCGTGCTCCAGCACCCAGGCGAGCATGCTGCTGGTGGTGGTTTTGCCATGAGTACCGGCGACGGCCAGCACCCAGCGACCTTGCAACACATGATCGGCCAGCCATTGCGGGCCGGAAACGTACGGCAGACCTTTGTTCAGCACGTATTCGACGGCCGGGTTGCCGCGCGACATGGCGTTGCCGATCACCACCAGGTCCGGTGCCGGATCGAGCTGGGAAGGGTCGTAGCCTTGGGTCAACTCAATGCCCTGAGCCTCAAGTTGAGTGCTCATCGGCGGATAGACGTTGGCATCGGAGCCGGTCACGTGATGGCCCAGCTCTTTGGCCAACACCGCCATCGAACCCATGAAAGTGCCGCAGATACCCAGAATATGAATGTGCATAGTCGACCTCGTAAAACATGGCCGCAGGTTAGCGTAGGGAGGGGAAAATCGCACCTTGTGTTTCGGTCTCACGGACGCCATCGCGGGCAAGCCCGCTCCCACAGGTCACCGAAAATCCTGTGGGAGCGGGCTTGCCCGCGATGGGGCGCGACGCAATTTAGCGGGCAATACCGTGTTTACGCAGCTTTCTGTATAGCGTGTTACGGCTGACACCCAAGCGCTCAGCGGTATGGGTCATATGCCAACGCGTGTGCTCCAGCGCATTCAACAACGCCAGCCGCTCGGCATCGTCCAACGGATGTTCGGACGGCTCTTCCACCGCCCATGCAACCGCCGGCCGCGCCTGACGAATCATCGCTGGCAAATCCTCCAGCCCGATCCGCCCGCCGTCACACAATGCCGCCAAGGTGCGCAGCACATTGCGCAATTGCCGCACGTTGCCCGGCCAGGCAAAACCCAACAAAGCTTCCCGCGCCGGCCCGTCGATCACGACGGTTTCCCCGCCCGCCTCTTCCGCCAACAAGAAATCGAGTAGCTGGGATTTATCACTACGCTCGCGCAACGCCGGCAACGCCACTTCCAGCCCATTGAGCCGGTAATACAAATCCTCACGGAAGCTGCCGTCCTGCACCCGATCCAGCAGATTACGGTGAGTAGCGCTGATGATTCGCACGTTGACCGCTTCCGGCTCCCCGCCAATCGGCACCACCTGCCGGTCTTCCAACACCCTTAAAAGCCGGGTCTGCAAGGCCAGCGGCATGTCGCCGATTTCGTCGAGAAACAGGGTCCCGCCATCGGCCTGCTGCAACTTGCCTCGCATGCCTTCCTTGCGCGCGCCGGTGAAGCTGCCGCCGCGATAGCCGAACAATTCGCTCTCGATCAGGCTTTCAGGAATGGCCGCACAGTTAAGGGCGACGAAGGCTTTTTCCGCCCGTTGACTGGCCTGGTGCACGGCTTTGGCGAACGCCTCTTTGCCGGAACCGGTTTCGCCGTTGATCAGCAGCGGGACATCGCGCTCGAATACCCGCAGCGACTTGCGAAAATCCTCCTGCAACGCGGTATCACCGATGCAGATGCCCGACAGCCGTGGACGTTCGGCAATCGTCGGGCTTTGCACAACGGGTACTGGAATGCTGCGCGGCTGCCCACGCAACACGGCAAACAGACTACGGCCGTCGCGGGTGCGCAGGGGCCAACTGGCATTGGCATTCACACTGGCACGGCCAAGCAACTCATCCAGCGAACAATCGAAAAACGCTTCCACCGGTTTACCCAACAAGCCACCGCGAATGTGCCCGAGCAGGTTCAGTGCGCTTTGATTGACCGCGCAAATCCGCCCTTCCCCGTCGAATGCCAGCAGCCCCTCGCTGAACAACCCGACGGACTCGGCCTGCAAGTGAAAACGCAGCAACCATTGATTGTCGAAGTAGCGCAGGAAATAACAGCTCTCAATCATCTTCGCCGACAGATTGACCAGGGCCATGGTGTGGAACTGGCTCTGGCGCGATACATCGTGGCGCGCCGAGGACACGTCGAGCACCGCCAGCAGTTCGCCGTGTGGGTCGAACACCGGGCTCGCCGAGCAGGTCAGGCCGGTGTGGCGTCCGCGAAAGTGTTCGTCCTGATGAATGGTCAGCGACTGACGCTCCACCAGGCAGGTGCCGATGCCGTTGGTGCCTTCGCAGGCTTCGCTCCAGTCGGCACCAAGCCAAAGGCCGGCGCGTTCGAAAATCTTCCGTTCGGCGGGAGCGGTGACGCAATTGAGGATCACACCACGGGCATCCGTCAGCAGCACCGCGTGACCAGCGCCGGAGAGCTGTTGGTGGAGGCTGGACATTTCATTGCCGGCGATGTGCAGCACCTGCTGCAAACGCTCGCGGCTTTCCAGCACGCGGCCATGTTCCAACACGGTGGGCGCCATCGTCAGGGCCGGGTCGAGGTGATAGTCCTCAAGACAACGCAGCCAGGATCGGGCGATGGACGGATCGCTGCCAGGGCCGTGCAGGTGCGATTTGCCCTGAGTCACGGTCAGGACTTGCTGGGCATGGCGACTCAAATGGTTGTCGTGCATTTCTTATTATTCTCCCCGAGCGGCTTACACCCCTTGTAGGAGCAGAGCTTGCTCGCGATGGCGTCCTGACATTCAACGTTGATGTTGGTTGTAAAGGCGTCATCGCGAGCAAGCTCAGCTCCTACAGGGTTATGCAGCAGCCATCAAAGGTGCATGAATCGCTATGACTTAGTCATATGGGCTCCGAGCATCCTCCAGCCCGACGCACATTGCAATGCTCGCAAGACTCGCCAGTCACGCGCTGTGCCACAAGCGGTACAAAGTGTCACGGGGACTGTATCGAAAGCGTCACAGACCACACCCGCCGGTCCGACAAAAACCACGCAAGGCCTTGATTTGCCTGACTTGCAAGGCAGTGGCCCGACCTTTGCTCTACGCTTATAACAAGCGCACATGCGCCTCTTCTTATAAATACAAAAGCCAAGGAGACAACATCATGCGTTACGCTCACCCCGGTACTGAAGGCGCTATCGTTTCGTTCAAGAGCAAATACGGTAACTACATCGGCGGCGAGTTCGTCGCGCCTGTCAAAGGTCAGTACTTCACCAATACCTCGCCAGTGAATGGCCAACCGATTGCCGAATTCCCGCGCTCCACCGCCGAAGACATCGACAAGGCCCTGGACGCTGCCCACGCCGCTGCCGATGCCTGGGGCGCTACGTCCGCCCAGGCGCGTTCGCTGGTGCTGCTGAAAATCGCCGACCGCATCGAGCAAAACCTGGAACTGCTGGCAATCACCGAATCCTGGGACAACGGCAAAGCCGTTCGCGAAACCCTCAACGCCGACATCCCGCTGGCTGCTGACCATTTCCGCTACTTTGCCGGTTGCATCCGCGCACAGGAAGGCAGCGCTGCCGAGATCGACGGCAACACCGTCGCCTATCACATCCACGAGCCACTGGGCGTGGTCGGGCAGATCATCCCGTGGAACTTCCCGATCCTGATGGCCGCCTGGAAACTCGCCCCGGCCCTGGCCGCCGGTAACTGCGTGGTCCTCAAGCCTGCCGAGCAAACCCCGCTGGGCATTACGGTACTGATGGAGCTGATCGGCGACCTGCTGCCACCCGGCGTGCTGAACATCGTGCAAGGCTTCGGCAAAGAAGCCGGCGAAGCGCTGGCCACTAGCAAACGCATCGCCAAAATCGCCTTCACCGGCTCGACCCCGGTCGGCTCGCACATCATGAAATGCGCCGCCGAAAACATCATTCCGTCCACCGTGGAGCTGGGTGGCAAATCGCCGAACATCTTCTTCGAAGACATCATGAAGGCCGAACCGTCCTTCATCGAAAAAGCCGCTGAAGGCCTGGTGCTCGCATTCTTCAACCAAGGCGAAGTCTGCACCTGCCCGTCTCGCGCGCTGGTGCAAGAGTCGATCTACGACGACTTCATGAAAGAGGTGATGAAAAAAGTCCTGTCGATCAAACGTGGCGACCCGCTGGACACCGACACCATGGTCGGCGCCCAGGCGTCCGAACAGCAATTCGACAAAATTCTTTCGTACCTGGAAATCGCCAAGGGCGAAGGCGCCGAGCTGCTGACCGGCGGCAAGGTAGAAAAACTCGAGGGCAGCCTGGCGACCGGGTATTACATCCAGCCGACCCTGCTCAAGGGCACCAACAAAATGCGCGTGTTCCAGGAAGAAATCTTTGGCCCGGTGGTGAGCATCACCACCTTCAAGGACGAAGCCGAAGCCCTGGCCATCGCCAACGACACCGAGTTCGGCCTGGGCGCCGGCCTCTGGACCCGCGACATCAACCGCGCCTATCGCATGGGCCGCGCCATCAAGGCCGGTCGTGTGTGGACCAACTGCTACCACCTGTACCCGGCGCACGCCGCGTTCGGTGGCTACAAAAAGTCCGGCGTCGGCCGTGAAACCCACAAAATGATGCTCGATCACTATCAGCAAACCAAAAACCTGCTGGTGAGCTACGACATCAATCCGCTGGGCTTCTTCTAAAAACCGGGGGCGGTGCAGGGAGTTCTGCATCGCCCTTTCTATAGCTATCGCGAGCAGGCTCGCTCCCACATTTGCACCGCGTTCCCCCTGTGGGAGCGAGCCTGCTCGCGATGGCGTCATCGAAGGCACCCAAAACATCGCCCTGGCCGCTCTGGCACGGGCTTTGCGTGCCCGCTTCACAGCTAAAACGTCGTACCGCAAGTCCAAAAGATCAAACAATAAAAAGACAGCGAGGACTTATGACTTCTTCTACACAGCTCAAACCCACACTCGGCACCCTGCATCTATGGGGTATTGCCGTCGGCCTGGTGATTTCTGGCGAGTACTTCGGCTGGAGTTACGGCTGGGGTACCGCAGGCACATTGGGCTTTCTCGTCACCGCCCTGATGGTGGCGACGATGTACACCTGCTTCATCTTCAGCTTCACCGAACTGACGACCGCGATTCCCCACGCGGGAGGGCCATTCGCCTACAGCCGGCGGGCGTTTGGTGAGAAAGGCGGATTGATCGCCGGTATCGCCACCCTGATCGAATTCGTGTTTGCGCCCCCGGCCATTGCGATGGCTATTGGCGCTTACCTCAACGTGCAATACCCGGAACTTGACCCCAAGATCGCCGCCGTTGGCGCGTATTTCGTGTTCATGGGCCTGAACATCCTTGGCGTCAGCATCGCCGCCACCTTTGAACTGGTGGTCACCGTGCTGGCGGTCGCCGAGTTGCTGGTGTTCATGGGCGTGGTTGCGCCGGGCTTTAGCTTCAGTAACTTCGTACTCAATGGCTGGTCGGGTTCCAATGAGTTCACCATCGCTTCCATTCCCGGAATTTTTGCCGCCATTCCCTTCGCGATCTGGTTTTTCCTCGCGATTGAGGGGGCGGCGATGGCAGCTGAAGAAGCCAAGGACCCGAAACGCACGATTCCCAAGGCTTACGTCAGCGGCATTCTGACCCTGGTGTTCCTGGCCATCGGCGTGATGGTGATGGCCGGCGGCGTCGGTGACTGGCGTCAACTGTCGAACATCAACGACCCGCTGCCCCAGGCGATGAAAGCCGTGGTCGGCAACAATTCGACCTGGATGCACATGCTGGTCTGGATTGGTCTGTTTGGCCTGGTGGCGAGCTTTCACGGGATCATCCTCGGCTACTCGCGACAGTTCTTCGCCCTGGCGCGTGCCGGTTACCTGCCCAGCGGTCTGGCCAAACTCTCGCGCTTCCAGACCCCGCACCGCGCCATTCTGGCCGGTGGTGTGATCGGCATCGCGGCGATATACAGCGATGGCCTGGTCAACCTGCAAGGCATGACGCTGACGGCGGCGATGATCACCATGTCGGTATTCGGTGCCATCGTGATGTACATCATCAGTATGCTGAGCCTGTTCAAACTGCGTAAAACCGAACCGAACCTGGAGCGCACCTTCCGCGCACCGGGCTATCCGATTGTCCCGGGGATYGCGCTGTTTCTGGCGGTGGTGTGCCTGGTAGCAATGGCCTGGTTCAACACGCTGATCGGCTGTGTGTTCCTCGGCTTTATGGCGGCCGGTTACCTGTACTTCCAGTTGACCGCCAAACAACGTGCCGATGCGCCGGCAGACGCGATGCTCGAAGGCATTTGAGTTGCACCGGCGCCGGGCCAATCACCCGGCGCCTGCCATATTGAAGTGCATGCTGCTCCCACAAGGGGGTTAGTAATGAATTTGAGTTATTCAGAGGTTCAGGAGGACACCATCCCATGGCCACATTTGCCCACTCTGTCGGCGCTCAGACCTATCGCTTCGAGAGCCTCAAGGACGTCATGGCCAAGGCCAGTCCAGCGCGTTCCGGTGATTTCCTGGCAGGTGTCGCTGCGCTTAATGATGGCGAGCGTGTGGCCGCGCAGATGGCCCTGGCTGACATCCCGCTGACTCACTTCCTGCAGGAAGTACTGATTCCTTATGAGGCCGATGAGGTCACCCGACTGATCATCGATACTCACGACAAACACGCCTTCGCCGTGGTCAGCCATCTCACCGTTGGCGGGTTTCGCGACTGGCTGCTCAGCGATGCCGCCGATGAACAGACCCTGCGCGCGCTCGCCCCCGGCCTGACACCGGAAATGGCGGCCGCCGTGTCGAAGATCATGCGCGTCCAGGACCTGGTGCTGGTGGCGCAAAAAATCCGCGTGGTCACCCGGTTTCGCGGCACCATGGGATTGCGTGGCCGGCTATCCACCCGCCTGCAACCCAATCACCCCACCGACGAGCCGGCCGGCATCGCGGCGAGCATCCTCGACGGCCTGCTGTACGGAAACGGCGACGCGATGATCGGCATCAACCCGGCTACCGACAGCATCGCGTCGATCTGCGCGATGCTGGAAATGCTTGACGCGATCATCCAGCGCTATGAAATCCCGACCCAGGCCTGCGTGCTGACCCACGTCACCACGTCGATCGAGGCGATCAATCGCGGGGTTCCGCTGGATCTGGTGTTCCAGTCGATTGCCGGCACCGAAGCGGCCAATGCCAGTTTCGGCATCAACCTGAATGTCTTAAAGGAAGGTTATGACGCCGGTTTGAGCCTCAATCGCGGCACGTTGGGTCAGAACCTGATGTATTTCGAAACCGGTCAGGGCAGCGCACTGTCGGCCAACGCCCACCACGGTATCGATCAACAGACCTGTGAAACCCGCGCCTACGCCGTGGCGCGACATTTCAAGCCGTTCCTGGTGAACACGGTTGTCGGCTTCATCGGCCCGGAGTACCTCTACAACGGCAAACAGATCATTCGCGCCGGCCTCGAAGACCACTTCTGCGGCAAATTGCTGGGCGTGCCGATGGGCTGCGACATCTGTTACACCAACCACGCCGAAGCCGACCAGGACGATATGGACACCCTGTTGACCCTGCTGGGCGTGGCCGGAATCAACTTCATCATGGGCATCCCCGGTTCTGACGACATCATGCTCAACTACCAGACCACCTCGTTCCACGATGCCCTCTACGCCCGTCAGACCCTGGGCCTGAAACCCGCACCTGAATTCGAACAGTGGCTGACAAAAATGGGCATATTTACCCAGGCAGACGGCAAAATTCACTTCGGCGACAGCCTGCCCCCGGCCTTCCGCCAGGCGATGGCGCAATTGGGATGAGTGCTTTCATGGAAAAACCACCCGTAGATCCACAGAATCCATTGCTGGAATTGCGGCGTCTGACACCAGCACGAATTGCCCTGGGGCGCACGGGCACCAGCATGCCGACCAGCGCCCAACTGGATTTCCAGTACGCCCACGCTCAGGCGCGGGATGCGGTGCATCTGCCGTTCGACTCGGCAGGGCTCAGCTCGCAACTGGCCGAGATCGGGCGCGACAGTGTGTTGCTGCACAGCGCCGCCACGGACAGAAACAGCTACTTGCAGCGCCCTGATTTGGGGCGAAAATTGAGCGATGAGTCGGCGCAGAGGCTGCGCACTTATGCCTCAGCCAATCCCGACGGCGTCGATCTGGTGATTGTGGTGGCCGATGGGCTGTCGGCACTGGCCGTTCATCGCCACACCCTGCCATTTCTCACGCGCCTGGAAGAACAGGTGCTGGCCGAAGGCTGGTCCGTGTCGCCGGTGATACTGGTCGAGCAGGGTCGCGTCGCGGTGGCCGACGAGATTGGCGAGCTGATAGGGGCAAAAATGACGGTGATCCTGATCGGCGAACGTCCTGGACTCAGCTCCCCGGACAGTCTGGGCTTATATTTCACTTACAATCCAAAGATCGGCCTGACAGACGCTTTTCGCAATTGCATCTCCAATGTCCGGCTCGAAGGCCTGAGTTACGGCATGGCGGCACATCGTTTGCTTTATTTAATGCGCGAGGCCTGTCGCAGACAGTTGTCAGGGGTCAATCTCAAGGACGAAGCCCAGCTTCAGACACTGGATTCAGACGCAGGAGCGGACATGAAACGCAACTTCCTGTTGGATCAGACAGATACGTGAACCGTTCCCGCATTGCGTTTCTGCGCCGGTTTCAGGCAGGATCGACGAACGGCCGCCACGGGTTTCCCATCGCCGTCACGTAAGACAGCCACTTGAAGTCGAGACCTACCATGCGGATTATTCAAGCGACCCTCGAACACCTGGACCTTCTGACGCCACTGTTCGTGAAATATCGTGAGTTTTATGGATCCCTGCCCTACCCGGACTCGTCGCGTGCGTTCCTCGAAAAACGCCTGCGCCGCAAGGAATCGGTGATTTATCTCGCCGTGTCCGACGACGACAACAACAAACTGATGGGCTTCTGCCAGTTGTACCCGAGCTTTTCCTCTCTTTCGCTTAAACGCGTGTGGATCCTCAACGACATCTATGTCGCCGAAGACGCCCGCCGCCAATTGGTGGCCGACAATCTGATCCGCACCGCCAAGAAAATGGCCAAGGAAACCAATGCCGTGCGCATGCGTGTTTCCACCAGCAGCGACAACGAAGTCGCGCGCAAAACCTACGAATCCATCGGGTTCAAGGAAGACACCGAGTTCAAGAACTACGTGCTGCCGATCAGCGACAGTCTCTGACTCACACCGCCTTTTGTAATTGGATGGACTCGCCCACGCCGAGGCGTCAATGCGCCACGGTGGCAGTCTAAGAAGCCAACGGCAGCGAGGGCGAGTCCATGAAAAAGAATACGACGCTTAAACAGTCCCTGTCTTCAACCGATGTGTCGGCCTGTACGACAGTGGCGGTCGATCTTGCCAAGCAGGTCTTTCAGGTCGCAGGCGAAGACGCTCTGGGCCAGGTGCTTTATGAAGAACGCCTCAAAT